>JBGOTY010000046.1:0-14522 GCA_041476745.1 Verrucomicrobiia bacterium
CACGGCAAATCCAAGCACGAGGAAACGAAGGCGACCAGTTCGCGGGCCACGTCCAACAACGCCGGCCATTATCTCGTGGTACTGAACATCGCGGAGACCGATTACGTTTGCGACTATATCCGCCACAACGGCAACAAGGCGGAATTCCTGGCGAGATTTGCCGGCGCGATGTCGCCGGACTTCGATCCCGACCTGCACCTGGCTTCCATCGGCGTGGCCAACCAAACCACGATGCTGCGCAGCGAGACCGAAGAGATCCAGCGGCGGTTGCGACGGGCGATGGTTGACCGTTATGGCGAGACCGAGATCGAACGTCATTACCGGATGTTCGATACGATCTGCGGCGCCACCCAGGAGCGGCAGGACGCGCTGATCCACCTGCTGCAGGAGCCGCTCGACATGATGATCGTCGTTGGCGGATACAACTCCAGCAACACCTCGCACCTCGCCGAGATGAGCGAGGAACGCATGCCCACTTTCTTCATTCGCAACGCCAGCAAGATTCTCTCGGACAAGGCAATTTTACACTTCAACCTGCACAAGCAGGAGGAAGTGCTGGCCGAGAACTGGCTGCCGGCCGGCAAGCTCTACGTCGGCATCACCGCCGGCGCGTCCTGTCCGAATAATTTGATCGATGACACTGTCCGCCGTCTTTTCAACCTGCGCGGCGTCAACGTGGATGGCATGATCGCCGCCAGTGAAGCCGCGGCGGCGAATTCGTGATGGCGCCATGTTCCCCGCGCTGATTTTTCAACGCCTGACAATCCAGCATACTCAAGCGAGCCTGAAATCCCATGGATAAAGCCCCTTTCAGATTCCGTTCCGCATCGATGGCCGATATCGAACTGCCCAAAGAAGTCACGGGGCTGCGCGAATTGGCGTACAACCTGTGGTGGACGTGGAATCCCCAGGCGCGCCGCATGTTCGCGCACATCCAACCCGGACTGTGGGCGATGTATCGCAATCCAGTCGAGTTGCTCATCAACATCGAGCCGGCCCACTGGGAAACGCTACTGGAGGACGAGGTGTTCCTCAGCATGTACAAGTCCGTGCTGCGTGAATTCGAGACGTACATGAAGTCGCTCAACGAGACCTGGTTCGCCAAGAACCATCCCGGCTACCAAGGCGGCCCGTTTGTTTATTTCTCGACCGAATTCGGTTTTCACGAATGCCTGCGGATTTACTCCGGCGGCCTCGGCGTGCTCTCCGGCGATCATTGCAAGTCCGCGAGCGATCTCGGGATCCCGTTCATCGGCATCGGCCCGCTCTATAAGCATGGGTACTTCGAGCAAGAGATCGAGCCCGACGGCCGGCAGCAGCATTTCTACCCGGCGTATGATTTTTCACGCCTGCCCATCCAGCCGCTGCTCGGTGACAATGGCCGCCACCTCACGATCAGCGTGGATTTCCCCGACCGCGTCGTGTACGCCCGCGTCTGGCTGGCGCAAGTGGGCCGCGTGCCGGTGCTGCTGCTGGACACCGATACGAACAAGAATAATCCCGCCGACCGCCCGATTACGGGCCAGCTTTATGTCAGTGGCCGGGAGATGCGCATCTGCCAGGAAGTCGTCATCGGTGTCGGCGGCGTGCGCGCGCTGCAAGCGCTCGGCATCGAGCCGGCCTGTTGGCACATGAACGAGGGCCATTGCGCGTTCCTCGGACTCGAACGGATTCGCAATTGCGTCAAGGGCGGGATGAGCTTTGCGGACGCGTGCCAGCAAGTCGCCAAGAATGCCGTCTTTACGACCCACACGCCGGTGCCTGCCGGCAACGAAGCGTTCGACACCGGGTTGATTCGCAAATACTACAAGGCCTACTGCAAGGACATTGGCATCAAGCTGGATCAGCTCATCGATCTTGGTCTTTCCAGTCCCGGCCAGGGCAATCAGCCATTCAGCCTGACCGTGCTGGCGCTACATCTCTCAACTTTCTGCAATGGTGTCAGCCAGCTTCACGGCCAGGTCAGCAACGACATGTGGCGGCATATCTTCAAGGACTTGAAACCCGGCGAGAATCGGGTTCAGGCCATCACGAACGGCATCCACACGTTCACGTGGATGGGCTACCAGATGGCCGAGCTTTTCGACAAATATCTCACCCCGGCGTGGCGCGAAAATCTGATGGACGAACTCTTCTGGAAGCGGGGCGTCGCCAACATTCCCGACAAGGAGTTGTGGGACGTCCACAACCTGCAGAAGGAAAGTTTGATCCGCTTCACGCGCAGCCGCGAACGCGCCCATCTGGCCCGTCACGGCGCCTCGCCCGACGACCTGCGCAGGGTCGAGGAGTTGCTCGATCCGCAAGCGCTGACGATTGGCTTTGCCCGTCGGTTCGCCACCTACAAGCGCGCCGATTTACTCCTCCGCGATTTCGATCGCCTGCGCGCGATCCTCAAGAACCCCGAGCGCCCCGTCCAGATCGTTTTCGCCGGCAAGGCGCATCCGGCGGATAAACCGGGCCAGGAATTGATTCGCCGGATCTTCGACATCTCGAGACATACGGATTTGCACGGTCACATTGTCTTCATCGAAAACTACAACATGCGTGTCGCGCGCATGCTCGTGCAAGGCGTCGAAGTCTGGCTCAATAACCCGCGCCGTCCCCACGAGGCGAGCGGCACCAGTGGCATGAAAGCTCCCGTCAATGGCGGCATCAACTTTTCCGTCGCGGACGGTTGGTGGTGTGAAGTACAAAACCCCGACGCGGGTTGGACCATCGGCAAAGCGACGGAAAACGCCAACCCCGACACACAGGATCACGAGGATAGCGAGTCGTTCTACGATATCCTCGAGGAGCAGATTGTCCCGCTCTACTATGAACGCGATACCAACAACCTGCCGGTCGAATGGATCAAGATGATGAAGGCTTCGATTGCCGCCGTCACCCCGCGGTTCTCGACCGCACGGATGGTGCGCGACTACACGGAGCAAGCCTACCTGCCGGCGGCGAAACGCGGCGGGGCGGTTACGGCGGCGGCAGAACAGACCTGGTAGAGGCCGCACCCGTCGGCTGGGAATTGAGAGTTTCCGCTGCGAAGAATGCGCCAAGCAGCAGCAGCCCATACAGCGGAACATAGCTGACGGCAAACTCCAACCATGGGCTCCGCCAGTCGCCCATCAAGTTCAGCATCACGAGCGCAGCCCCGAGTATGACGATCCGGCCGGGCGTCGGCCTTCGCCCCACACGCGCCACGGCCATTGCGGCCGGAAAAATAAGCAGCACAAAATAGTGACCCCACGCCTCGGAAATCCCGGCCAACATCGCGGCGCTCATCAGACAAAACTCGGACTCAAGATCCGCACCCGTACCACTCTGTCCGTTCTTCCAGCAGATGCCGTACACGAGGGCGATGAGTGCCAGACCGGTGATGGCGCCGACATTGGCCCACGCGGGTAACTCATTCCATTGTGGATCGAAACCCTGGAGGGACCACGCCGCATTCTTCACGAAGGCTGGCACGGTAAAGTTGAAGTGACGTTGCCACGTGATCCAGTCGTTCACCACCTTCATTCCCTGCGTCCAAAACTGCTGCCAGTTTCCCAAGCCACTGGCCAGAACCAGCGCCGCGCTCCACGCCAGAACCGCACTCGCGCATTTCCAGCGAGTGTTCCACTCTCGCGAGGAGCGCCACAAAAACCACGGAATCAGCACCGCCGGAAAAAGTTTGAGCCACACCGTGGTCGTTAGGGCCACACAGGCGCTCACCGGCCGGCCATTCCGTAAATACCAGTACGCCAGCAGAATGACCGCGGCGATCAGCAACTGGCATTGCGAAAAGAAGAAATGCCAATAGACGGGCGCCGAGGCGATTGCGGCCCCACACACCAGCCATCGCACCGGCAGTGAAAGCCGATTGGCTGACAGCCGCCAGGCAAGTATCAAGATGCAGCCCAAGCTGAACATTTCCAACATTACCCAGCCCCAAAACGCCGTGACCGGCGGAAGCAGCGCAAACAGCGCGAAGATGGCGACAAGCAGCGGCGGATTTGTGGCCGTTGGGATCGGATGCGTGTAGCGGAATCCCCATCGTTGATACTCCGGCTCTAACGGCGTGGAATAGAGATCGGCGCCGGTCAGCAGCAAACGGCTGGAGATGTAGTAGTGCGCAAAATCATTCCCGTAAGCGCGCGCTGGCAGATCACGAACAATGTGCAGGACTCCAAACACGGCAAGACCCAGCGCCAGCGCCTGCAGCAGCCATGGACGCCATTTCCGATCCTTCGTCTCCGTGTTTGATTTCAAGACTTGGAAGGTGGAGGCACCAGCCAGTAATCTTTCAGAAAATAGTTCTGCCACTCTTCAATCCCACGCGCCCGCGCGGTTTCGTCGCCCGTGGGATCAAACGCGACCTGCCTGCCGGTGAGTTTGCGCAGCCTCTCGTCTGCCTCGCGCCGCTGGGACACCGCGCTCGACGATAGTTCCCTGACCAGCGCCGTGATGGCCTGGAATTCGACAAACCTTCCCCGTACGCTCTCCACGTTCGACAGGTTCTTCTCGCCGAAACTACCGGCGTTCTGCTGCAGCACCGACGCGACGTCCACCCCATGCCGCAGGCACATGGTCGCCAGCGAGTACAGACACGAATAGCGGAACTTGCCGCTCGACGTCTCAAAAAACAGCTTCGCGATCGGTAACACCTCCATCTCGCGTCCATCCGCTCCGAGCGCCAGTACGGCCTGTTCCTGCACGAAATCCGGCCCGCCCAGCAAGGGCTGCAGCGCCGGCACCAGTCGTGGATCGTCCACGAATCGCGCGGCGAAAGCCGCCGAGCGCTGCACGCGCGGCTCCTTGTCATCCAGCGCCTGGAGCAGTACCGGAACCACGAGATTGTTCCTCGCGTCGGCATGCTCGCGAAATCCGGCCTTCTTGAGCGTGTTTCCCAACACAATCAAAATCAAATCCCGTGCTTCGACGGGTAAGGTGTTGTCGCCTGCCTCTCGCAAGCAGGCTGGAATCGCCACGATTCCCATGTCTGACACCCACGATAGATTAAGATTGGCGACAGAACCGCGCAGCAGCGCGTCGAGACGCGCCAGCCGATTGCTCTGAAGTTCCGTCGACTCAGGAAAAAATGTCTCGGGCTTGATCGACTGTGACGCTGGTCCAGCGGGTGGCAGTTTTTCCGTGCCGCAACCGAGAAGCAGGGACACTGTGAGCAACAGCACGCCGAATTTTCTCAAGCGGCTCCGTGCCTCATCTTGGCCGCGCGGACGGTGTTGTGCATGAGCATCGCGATGGTCATCGGACCAACGCCGCCCGGCACGGGCGTGATGAGCGAGGCCTTCGGTGCAACTGCATCAAAATCCACATCCCCCACGATGCGGTAGCCTCTCTCGACCGCCTTGTCCTCGACCCGATTGATGCCCACGTCAATGACGACTGTGCCCTCGCGTACCATGTTGGCAGTCACAAAGCGCGGTGTCCCAATCGCCGCGATCAAAATATCGGCGGAGCGGCAGATCTCCGCCAGGTTCCGGCTCCGCGAGTGGCACACCGTGACCGTGGCGTTGGCTCTCGGGGTCTTCTGCGAGAGAATCAGGGACAACGGGCGACCGACGATGCGGCTGCGGCCAAGCACCACGACGTGCGCGCCGCCAACCTTCACTCCGCTGCGAAGGAGAAGCTCGTGAACACCCGCCGGCGTGCAGGGAGCAAAGCCGGTCGGATCGCCCAGCGCAAGTTTGCCGATGTTTAATGGGTGGAAGCCATCGACATCTTTGCTGGGATCGACCGCGGCGAAAATGTTCTCCGCCGAAATCTGCGGTGGCAAGGGTGATTGAACGAGGATCCCGTGGACTTCACGCTTGAAATTCAGATCGTTGAGGATGGCCAGCAGCTCGCCTTCACTCGTGGACGCTGGAAGATCGACGCGCTCGGAGTGCAGCCCGAGGCGGGCGCACATCTTGTCCTTCATCGAGATGTAGGTGGCGCTGGCGGGATGTTCACCGACAAGGACAGCGGCAAGACCCGGAGTCAGTCGATATTGCTCCTTCAGGCGCGCGATCTCAGCGACAGTCTCGGCGTTGACCTGCTCGGCGATGGCCTTGCCGTCGATGAGTTTCCCAGGCATCGCGCGACGATTACCAAACCATGTCAATACGTTCGATGGCGATGACCGGGTAGCGCTCGCCCTTGCGCCAGCGTTGCGTCCCGACCACGCGAACATGTTTGCCCTCGAACCTCTTCAGATTCGTCTCGGAGGTCTCTAGATACGCGACGCGAAAGCTGAGGCGGTCTGCTTCCATCGTCCGCAACTCGAATGCTGCCGGCGCATTCGGCTCATTGACCACACCCACGTATCCGTCCTTCACGACGTAGGTGACCAGAATGTCGGGGTCGGCATTCACAACACTGACGGCTGGCGCTGCCGGTGCCGGTGTTGGCGACACGGCAACGGGTGGCGTTACGATCTCCGGCGTGCTGGCTGATGGCGCGGGCGCGCGGGGGGCGGGTTCGACGTCCACTAACTCGGCCGCGATCCAACCACTGCAGTCTGGCGTCGGCCGGATTTGCACCCACTCGCCCTTCTTTTCCACCACCTCGACCTTCGCGCCTTTCGATAACTTCCCGATGTCGCGGTAATTCGAGCCGGGGCCGCAGCGTACGTTCAGGTTCTCGACGTTGGCGGTACCGTCCGTGAGATGCTTGGCGTTGACGAAACATTTCGCCGTCGACGGCAAGGCGATGCGCAACCAATCCATCGACTTCTCCCGCTCCGTCACCGACTTGCGCTCGAGCACGTCCACAGTCTCGCCTTTGTGAAGCTGGGTAACGACCTCCGAGGTCAGACTCGGGCGCGAGCGGACGTTGCTGTGCTGGCCCTTGACGGTGCCACGGCCCGTTTGGACTGCCGGAACAGCAGTGGGCAGGACGGCTCCACCGGAATCGGCGCGAGCTGCGGACACGATCCAGAGTGCCGCGCCAGCGAGTGTGCTAAGGACGAAAAGCTGCCGACGAAAATTGCGTAAGTTTGTCCACTTCCTCATGAGTAAGATGCCTCCATTGTGATGTTGCCAGATTCCCCAACTCGACCGGCCCGACCGCGAGCCGCACAAGGCGCTTCACGGGGTGGCCGACCGCTGCCATCATTCTGCGAATTTGTCGTTTCTTTCCTTCGCTGAGAATCAGCCGCAGTTCCGTATCGCGAACCTGCGCGCGCACCTGGAAGATTTTTTCGGCGCGCAACAACTCGCCGTCACTACGAACCCCCTTCAACAGGCGTGCGATCTCAGCCTTCTTCAATTCCCCCTCGACCTCCACGAAATAGGTCTTGCTCATCTTGTAACGGGGGTGCGTGAGCCGCAAGCTAAAAGTGCCGTCGTTGGTCAGGAACAACAGGCCCTCCGAATCCTTGTCGAGCCGGCCGACGGTGTACAGTCGCGGTAGCGAACGCGGCAGCAAATCGACCGCGAGCGGACGGCCATGGGTATCAGAATTGGTGCATACGCAGCCGGCGGGTTTGTGGAGCGCAATATAAACCTTCCGCTCGAGGACGACCGGCTTGCCGTCCACGGTCACGGAATCGCGCTCGGGATCAATCTTGGTGCCGAGGACGCGACTCGGTTGGCCATTGACCGAAACCTGGCCAGCTTCGATAAGTTGCTCGCAGCGACGCCGCGAGGCTACGCCCGCTTCCGCAAGATACTTTTGCAGACGGACGAGCACGGCTGAGTAACCGATTACTCGGGCTTGGTTTTGGGCAGGCCGAAAACGCGATCGCCGTCTTTCCAGCGCCCTTGCTTCTTGAGTATCTCCACGCGCTCGAACCGTTTGAGAACGTTGCGGCGCGCCTGGATTTTGTTGGCCCCTTTGAGACTTTGATGCTGTGACATGGTGTACTTCCTGATTTAAGGCTTGAGTGTCAGTTTCAGTGCTTCAATTTTCGCGGCGACTTCATCCCGATACTCGATAGTCCTACCAGATTGCAGGTACTTTTCAAAGTTTTTTATCGCCTCGCCGGGATTATTGTCTTCGTAGAAAAGGCCGAGCTTGTAATACACCAGCGCGTAGTCCGGCCGTAGTTCCAGCGCTTTACGGTACGAGGTCAAGGCTTTGTCGCGTTCCTTGAGTTGTACGTAGGCGTCGCCGAGCCCGCTGTAGGCCAACGCGTACTTCGGATCCTTCTCGATGGCTTTCTTGTAGTAAACAATCGACTCATCCGGCCGCTTTTCCACCAGATAGGTGTCACCCATTGCGTTGTTAAAGTGCGGGACGCTCGGATCGGTGTCGATCGCCTTCTGCAAGAGCAGCTTGGCATCCTTGTCCCGCGATTCCTGCAGATAGAGAATACCAAGGCTGTAGTAGGCATCGCCGTTCTGCCGTCCCGCTTCGTCTTCAAGCTTCACGAACGTCGCCAGATGCTGCTCTGCACCCTTGAGATCGCCCGCCTCTTTCAACAGCACGCCGAGGTTGTGGTGCGCGCGCCCGTACTTCGGATTGATGGCCAGCGCTTTCTCATAGGCATTGCGCCCTTCCTTCTTGCTGCCGGTCTCATCGTAGAGCACGCCAATCTGGTTCCAGACATCCGCATCGTCCGGTTTGATCTCCAAATAACGCTTGTACTGGTCGATCGCCCCGCCCTTTTCCCCGAGCCGTTCACACACAACGCCGAGGTTATAAAAGGCGTCGAGATATTTGGGGTAGAGTTTGATCGCCTTTTCGTACTCCTGCTTTGCGCGCGGCAACGAACCGGCCTCCACGAATTTGTTGGCACGCTCAAAGTACTTGGTCGCCTCGGCAATGGCGCCGTTCTCCTGCGCCCCGCCATCCGCCGCCCGCGCCTGCGTCAGCGGCGCCGCCACCAGTGCAAACGCAATCAGGAATCCTTCAATTGCCCTTTTCACTGTTCCCCTCCTTCGACTTCAATTTATCCAGGGCCGTCTGCGCGCTCTTGGCGATGGAGTTATTGGGAAACTCCCGCAGCAACTGCTCCAACCGCGCCCGCCCCTTTTCCTTCTGCCCCACCGCCAACTGGCTCAGGCCGAGACAATACAACGCCTTGTCCTTGTCCTTGTATTCCGGCCACCGCTCCAGCAGCTTCTCGAAACTGTAGGCGGCCCGGGCGTATTCGCCGCGCTTGCCAAGGGCGAACCCCAGCGCAAACATCGCCTTGTCCGTGTACCCATATCGATTCTCTTCATCGTGCTCGATGACGTTGCGCAGATGCGGCTCCGCCAAATCCTCCCGCCCTTCCTCCAAATACGTCTCCGCCACCTTCCAGTTCGCCGGCACGTCCGCCGGGTTCTGCGTCGCCAGCCGCCGCGCCTCGCGGAACGTCAACTTGCTGCGCTTCGCCTCATCCAGCTTGGCCAGCAACTGCTCCTTCTCGACCAATCCCGCCACGCGCGACATTTCGTTGCCCCCGCCATCCAACAACAGGATCGTCGGCGCGCCGCGCACGTCCAGCTTGCGGGCGTCGTCCCCCTGCTTCGCCGCATCGATCCGCACGCACACGAATTCCTCGGCCACATCGATGACCGTCTTGTCCGTCAGCAAACCTTCCTCCAGTTTCTGGCAATACTCCGAATCACGCAGGAAAAAGTAGGCGAGAATCGGCTTCTTCAACTGCCGCGCCTGCTTCTCCGCGTCGGGCAACGACCGCAGCCAGTGGATGCTCGACCGCAATTTCCCCAGCGCCTCGGTCGCGGCTTCGCGGACGGAATCCGTCGGGTCGGTTTTCTCGACCTCCTCCAGCCACGGAATCGCCTCCACCCGCCCGCTGGTCCGCAAGGCCGTCACCGCGGACCACCGCACGATGGAGTTTTCGTCCTTCAACGCCGCATGCGCCATTTCGAGGTCTTCCGCCGTATCGCTCACCTGCAGCAAACCAATCACCGCCACCTGCCGCTTCTCGGGACTCGACGAAGCCAGCATCTCACGGAACTGTTTTTCCACTCGCGATCCGCCAATGTGCGTGAGCGCATCCGCGGCATCCGCCCGCTCCTCGTCATTCGTGCTCCCCAGTCGCTTCACCAAATCATCGATGCGATCTGCGCGCACGGTGCCGGCAGATGCAAACACCAGCAAAGCCACTGCGACTTTCGCAATGGATGAGCGCAACCATTTCAAATAACGTCGTTCGCCTGCAACCACCGGCAAAAAGATCACCTCAGGCACCTCATAGCTGTGCGCGGCCTTGACCGTGCTCACAACACCGCTGACCCGCGCTCGCGTCGTCTTGATAAGCAATAAACACTCGCGCGCGGTTTCGAGTTTGCCCCCCCACCAGTAATGCGATTCCAGGCCGCCGATGATGTTCACACACGCCGCCAGCTTCTTCTTCAAAATTGCCCGGGCTACCTTGCGCGCCTCCGTCCGCGACGAACAGGTCACCAACCCCACCACAGCATTTGTCATGGCTTCTTCCCTTCGATTATCTCGATCACTTCCGCCAATGTCGTGATGATATACGTCGCGTCGCTGGCCCAATCGGGTACCGCCTCGCCGCTCGTCAGCATCGCGCTCGGCGCGCCTGCGTTCTTCGCGCAGAGTACGTCCCACTTGTAATCGCCGACCATCAACACCTCGCCGGGTTTCGCGCCCCAACGCCGCGCAATCTCCCAGATCGGCTCGGGCGCGGGCTTGTGCGGCCCGTCCTCCCTTGTGACAGTGATGTCGAACTTCAGGTTCAATTTCCGGCACACCCCGTCCACCGACCGCCGCGTATTCCGCGTCAACAACGCCGTCGGCAGCCCCCGCCCTGCGAGATCGTCCAACAACTCGCGCACCCCGTGGTTCAACTTCGCCTCGGCCACGCCCGCGTCCTCAAACTTCGTCATGACCGCCTGCACCCGCGCATGTTCCGCGCCAGTCGCCGTCGCCAAATAATCCAGCATGTCCACATCGCCGATGCCGGCCTCTTCCTTGATCGTCGTAAAGTCGAAGTACGGCGCCGTGATCGTGCCATCCATATCAAATATAACGCCCTTGATCTTCATCGGAGCCGTGATAGAACCACATTGGAAGCCAAATGCCAATGCGGAAGGAATCGATCAGGAATTCCGCCTCGACCGTTGGAGCGGCGCTTCTGTGAAGCGCCGAAGTGGTAGGGCGTGGTGACACACCGCGCCGTCTTGTCTCCGAATTGTAGGGCGAGCGACCCACTCCCCGTCGTTCCTCTGTCGAGGCCGAAAACGAACCCAAACGGCAGCCAAACGGAAGCTAAAACACCCCAAATACCCCCCAGAATTGGGTTCGTTTTTCCAAAACGAACCCATTTGCAAAACCGTCTGCAAACGTCATAAGTTTCTGCAAATAAGAGTGATACACCGAAAATGACCTCGAAAAAAATTGGGTTCGTTTCGCAGAAACGTATATAGGCCCCCTCTGCCCGGTTGTAGCCGCGAGCGCTGACCGCAGCCCGCCCCTCCACGCGAAGTTGCCTTTCTAAGTACATACCCCAATCCTACCATTATCGGAATTCGATGTCCAGAAGGAAACGTCGGCGGTCTGTGTGGCGGCGCTTCTGTGAAGCGTGAAGTGGCAGGACGGCCCACTGCAGGCGTCGGCTTGCTTGTTCGTCGACTTGGTAAGGCAGCACCATCTCCCCAAGCGCCTCTCCGACCCCCATTTGCCTTGATTTAGCAGGCTAATTCTGTTACCGGCTTCTCTTGGAGAAGCGAGTGTAGAAACGCGGTAACCGAAAGGATAGAGGCGAGAAAAATGAAGACCGGGATCAAGTATCTGGTTGCAGGATTGGTCGCGACCGGCATTGCAATGAGTTCGTACGCGAACATTACGGTGAACTGGAATACAGCATTTAACTCCTTTATTGCCAGCACCATCACTCCGCTGAACTATCTCAGTGGTGATTTGGTTGAAGTTGGGACGTTCTCCGTTCCTCCGAACCCCGGCAGTCCGAGCCTGGCTAACTTCACGGTCTTCGGCACGACGTTGACGGGAACTGGCGCCTTAGTCGGCACTTTTGGCGCATCCAAGACCGCCAGCGACGTGGGCTTCGCCCACGCACAGATTTATCTCGTGGCCTTCAACAATGCCACGGGCATTGGCGCGAGCCAAGAGGGAATCTTCTTTGTGAACGATGCCAATAATCCGAACTGGAGGTTCCCAGCCACGGCTGACATTCCGAACAGCACCACGATTGATCTGCAGAGTATGTTTACCGGTAGTAACGATGGAACCTTGGCACCCGGCGCGACGATAATTTGGGGCAGCAAGGGCGTTGATCCTTCCGGGCCCTATAACGTACTTGCGCTCGTGCTTCCTGAGCCGTCCACATGGATGCTCGTGGAAACGGGTTTACTCGGTCTTTTAGCCTTCCGTCGTCGTAGCTAAAGAGAGTCCGGGTGGTTGCGTCGTCTGCCGAATTCAAGCACGATCCCCGTCAGGCAAAGAAGCAAAAGAATTATCTCCGCTCGCAACAACGGCAGATTCTCTTGCAGAGAATGATCCACGGGGATACTGAGCAGTCGCACCGCCAGAATTACAACGTCCAACGTCGCAACAATGCCAAGTCCAGCCAGTAATCGCGCTTTTGATACGAGGCAGAACAGGAGAATGATTGCAAAACCCAGCGGAAACGCTCCGAACCCAATTCGCAACCGCGTGATAGCCATGCCGGAACCCAGAGTTATGCCGTCGGTTGCCGCCATGTGAACCGGAGCAGACACGTATTTCACACCGATTGCGATGAAGAGCGAGGCTGCTGCCAGTAGAACCAAACGGCCCAGCCAGTGCGAGAACCGCCAAAAGATATTCATAGTGATTCGTCCACCAGACATCTGCCGAAAGCCGGATCGTGAAATCGTATTCATATTCACTCCGGTTATCGCGCGCCTACCGATGCCTTGAAACGTTCGTGAATCTCTGGCGCTCTCGAACTCCCCTTGCCGCCGAAGCTCCACAGAATCGCGGGGTGCCGCAGCCAGGCCCCGAGCCAGATCAGGGCGAGGATGACAGAGGGACCCAAAGGAGGTTGATTGTGCTGCACATGCGTGGCGATTGCGCCACCGAGATACGATGACACTAGGAGCAGTCCAAGAGATCGTGTGAACGGAATGAGGAATAAAACCGCGCTCAACACCTCCAGGGCTGCGATTACATTCAATTTCACGCCATCAAAGCCGAGCCGGTCAAACTCTTCAACGACCTTCGCGTCGTGAGCGAACTTGGCACCGGCGCTCGCACTGAGCACCAGAACCCCGAGAATAATCAGGGTGTTTCCCGTGATTCGTCGTATTCCGCCGGTTTGCGCGTGGCTCATAATTCGTCATCCCGGTTGGTTGGCCGTGGATTTGTTCTCGGCGACCCGTGTAAAGAAGTTGATCAGGTTCCCATCCGGATCGCGAAACATCAGCGACCGGTTGCCCCAGGGCTGGTCCGTCGGCTCAAGGACAAATTCCTCAACGAGGACCGACAAGCGCAGCCCACTCCCGGTCCACATCAACAACCTCAAAATCGAGGATCACCGAGCGATTGGCTCCCGCAGTAGCGGCGCCGGTACCGTGTAAATCGATCTTGCTCTGGCTGGAGATGGCAAAAGACCCGCTTGGCGTTTGGAATTCCTTGTAGTCTTCCACCCCGACCGGGGTAATGCCGGTAATCTCCTCATAGAACCGGGCCAGGGCGGGAACGTCCTCGGTGACAATTCTTGCGTAAGCCAATTTCATAATTCTTTCCTTTCACATTGTTGCTTTGTCTTCCGTGAGTAGACAAAGCAAAGGATCCATTTGTGACAAGTTGATGGTGCTTATTCCGGTTGGTCTTTTTGTTTAGGATGCAGCGGTTCATCAGAACGCAGGGTGGCCACGCACTCGCGATGCCATGAGCGAATCGTGCCGGCCACGAGGTCCGGGTCATCGCACATCGGGAAGTGATTGCCCTTCGGGATCACGACCTGTTGCGCGCCAGGAAAGAGCCGCTTCCATTGCGGCTGGAATCCCAGCGGATCGTTCCGTTCGCCAAATATCGTGAGCAGTGGAAGCTCGCGAAACGCGCCGGCCAGCGCGCGGTCGACCTCCTCGTATAAGTCTTCACAGTTGCGGGCGTCGCCCATATACGAGTGAAAGGCCCGCAGACCATCGCTTCCGATCCCCGCGAAAAATGCGCGGCGGCTGGCCGGGTTCAGATGAAGTCCGACACCGAAAGAGGTGGCAGTAATCCGGGCAAGCGCCCCGGACATCGCATCAAATTCCCGGATGACGCCACTTCCCATTAGCGCGAGCATACCGCGAAAGAATGTACCCGTAGGCCTCCAGGCGAACGCCATGACGGCGCAGAGTCCGCTAACCCGCCCGGGAACCCGGGCCGCGCCGGCAATTCCCGCAGGACCACCAAGGTCGTGGACAACCAGGGTGATATTTTCAAGGTTGAGATGTTCGATAACCGCGGCGGTCGCGCGGGAAGCCCGTTCCAAATTAATGTCGGCCCTGGCTAAACGCTCGCTCTGCCCCGTTCCGGGAGCGTCGAAACATAGGCAGCGAAAATCCGCGCTCAAGCGCAGCATGACGTCGCGCCAGATAAAGGACCACATCCCCGTGTGTACAAAAAGCAGCACCGGACCG
>JBGOTY010000047.1:0-14405 GCA_041476745.1 Verrucomicrobiia bacterium
CAACCTTCGCACGCTTGGGACCGAAGCCGGGGATTCTCAGCATCTCCAGCAAACCCTGCGGCATTGAAGACTTCAGTTCCTCGTAAAACTGCAGCTTGTTGGTGGTGTACAACTCGGTGATTTTACCGGCGAGGTCTTTGCCGATGCCCTTGATGTCGGTGAGGCGCTCTTCCTTGATGAGCGTGCCGAGGTCTTCCGGGAGGCCGTCAACCATGCGCGCGGCGTTGTAGTAGGCGCGCACGCGGAACGGGTTGTCACCTTTCAACTCCAGCAGCGCGCCGATCTCCTCGAAAACTTCGGCGATTTCCTTTTTATCCATGGCAGATCTTTCGCTTCGCCCTGTATGAAATCACGAACTCGGATGCGTTGGCGATTTCACCTGCAACGTCGAATTCACTTCGCGCACGCCGTCGGTTTCCAGGGCAATCAGCATCGCCCTGCCGATTTGCTGGTGGGAAGTGACATTGCCGGCCAGGGTGACACGACCGTCGGTGGTGTTGACGGAGATGCCAAACACGGAGAGGTCGCGTTCCATCGCATACTTGGCTTTGATCTTCGCGGTTATCGCGGTGTCCGAGGAAGCGCTGGCCATGGCGGCGCCGAAATCGCGAGCCTGACGCCGCAAAACCTTGCCCGTGCTCCTGAGTTCGTCCCGGACTTCGTCACCCCGCAGGTGCCAGGCGGTCAGCTTCGCATCGACAACGTCCCACGCGTGGACCACGCGAGGGTCGTTTCGCGCGACGACGAAATACCAGCCGGTTCCCGCTGTCAGAAATGCGCCGACCAGAAGCCCGATGAAGAAGTCTCTCATGTCGTGTTTGGGGAAACATCTTATCGTTGAACCCCTTTTAAGGCAATCCAACGAAAGTGGCGGTGCACCGGTGCGCGGTCTTCAGGGTGAAGGCTCGACGGCGACGAAGCCGGTTTGGTCCGTGCCGAGGAAGAGACCGGCTCCATCGTTTTGCGTTTGCAGGAGAGCACCCTTAAACGTCGTCGGCTTGGACGTGGCGGGGTTGACGAAGCTCCCGGAGAACAATCCCGTCCTGGCGGTGAGGGTCAGCTTGAAGCCGTTGGTCACGCAAAGAGTGACCTTATTGTTCGGGTTCAACGTCACGGAATTGCTCACGAATGAAATAAGATCTCCCGCGCCGGAGGTGACGAGGAGGTTGCAGGTTGTATTCGAGACGCTCAGTGCGGCTGTGCCGAGCGGTGGGGCGGTGTACGCCGAACCGAGAAGCGTGATCTGCGTCGTAAACCCGTTGGGATAAAGTTTGGAACCCGAGATGACCGGCTTGAACCAGGTCAGTGTACCGCCAAGGTCGCTGAGGCCGACGATATTGGTGAAAGTCACAAATCCCACGAGTGAACCCTGTTTCAGATACAGAGGGATGTAAACCGGCCACATCCCATCCCCGGAGACAACCGCCGTCTGCGAAATCCGGGTGCCGTCACCCAAGGTGGCGGAGAGTCGGATCTTGCCGCCGGCATCAACCTTGAAGGTCCCATAACCGTTCCCTTGCGGGAAAGTCGAGCCGGTGTCGCCTGGATCGGGTGACAGTACGATCGTGTAATTCCCCGCGTACTGCGTGGCTGGATCGGTCTTGATATTGAACGGGGAAAGATTGGCGATCACCGCGGATGTCGTCGTTCCGTCGAACACGGTTCCCGTGACCTGATCGGTTCCGTTCGTCAGGTCGATCTGGAGCACCACCGTCAACGAACTCGCCCCGGTGCGGGTGATCACAGAAGTGGAATTGCCGTTGTTGTCAAAAACGCTCTTCAAAGAGAACGTGGCTCCGCCCAGTGCGAATTTGGCGGAGAAAGTGCCGGTGTTGCCCGCGGTGAGGCTGATCGTGCCGGAGTTCTGTTGCAAGAAGGGAGACGCCTGGATCAGCCCTTGATAAGCGCCGGCCACCGCCGCGAAGTTCGCGAGGGTTGCGTTGGTCCCGTTGTAGATGACGAGGGCAAAATCCTGATCCAGCGGGTCGGCATCGCCCGGCACACCGTCCGAGTTGATATTGGCGGCCGTGATCGTGACGGTGAAGCCGCCGACGGTGCCCGCGGGCAGAAAGACGCTTTCGACATTGTTCCGGTGATCGGCAGTGCCGCTCGTTGTGGAATTTGCGCCACGGAAGACATTGCCTTTGTAGGTCGTTCCCGCAATCGTTACGGTCAGGTCGAGATCATTCTTGAGAGCGGAGCCGCCCGTCGTGCTGCCGGGCGCATCGGTCCACGCCAGAGTCACGCGCAATGGTTTGGAGGGATCCGTGACCACTCCGGTGAACGTGCGCGTCTGGCCGGAAGCGGTGAACTTGTCGGCGTCGAGTTCATCCCGCAGCATGCGCGGGGTGCCGTCAAAGGCCATTCCGAGATCCAGTGCGCCCATTCCCTGATTGTTTGAGAAGAGGTTGTCATTGGCGCCCGAGCCGGTGACGTAGCGGGCGGAGTTCATCAGGTACGCCCTGGTCATGGCGGGACTGGGTGGCGTGAGTGATTGGTTGATGAAGTACTGACGCAACAACGCGCAAGCGCCAGCGACCGCGGGCGCGGAATGGCTTGTCCCGGAGGATTCGGTGAAGAATTGCTGGCCGACAGGAAAAAAGTTGCTCGCGCCTATCGTTTCGCGACCCGGCAATCCACAAACGCCAAGGCTATCAGGGCCAAAGATCGGATCGTATATAGCGCCGAAATTGAAAAAGCAGGACAACGCTGACCCGGTGCCACTGGACGACGGCGGCGGGAAACCCTGGGGTGCTCCTCCGGTAATGTGTGAGCACGGCGCAACAATGTCCGGTTTGATCCGTCCATCGGCACAGGGCCCGCGGCTGGAAAAGCTGGCGATATCATTCGCGCTATTGGCGTCGGTATCGAAGGTGGCGCAGCCGTCCTCACCGGCCGCGTTATTCCCGCCGTTGGCAGTGGACATGGAGCGGACGTTCTCGGTGCCCCCCACCGCCAGGACATTTTTTCCGGTGGCGGGCGGGCTGATGGATCGGGCAGTGGGACCGTCATCGCCATCGGAGAAAACAATCACCATTTCCTGGTTGCCGGCCGCAGGGAAGGTCGAATCGGCGAGCTGGGCGTCGCGTACGAGGGTGTCATACATTTGCGCGTCAGAATTATACACACCGGACACGCCGGGTCCGTTTGCGCCCCAACTGTTATTGCTGATGCGCGCGCCGTCATGGTACGCCGCAGAGATAAGGTCCTGGTAGACGGGAAAGGTGAAGCTGACCGGGTCAAAAATCACCGAGGACCCAACCCGGACGAATGGACAGACGCCTAGGTCGTAATAGTACCCGGCGCTATCCGTGTGGGGGAAGCCGGCCGGCTGGCTGTCGTAGGCGCAGACGATGTGAGTGTTGAGGTTCCCGTGACCATCGCAGCCTTGGACCGTGCTGCCCGGATTGTTGGGTGAGCCTTCCAGCCGACTGTAGATGACGCGACTGGCGTTGGTGGTTTCCCCGAGCACGTAAAGGGCAAAATGCCCCGGGGTGGTCGTGCCATCATCGATGCCGCTGTCACTGATGTCCACGGCGAATCCCGAAGCGGTAAACTGGGCCTGCGTGAATCCTTTGCTCGCCAACCACGCCAGATAACCCGGCCCTGTTGGCGCGTTTCCCGTCAGATTGCCCGCCACAATCTGGTCCTGGCGCTCGTCCAGTTTTCTTGGCGTAAGATAGGGCTGGATGGAAATCACATCCGGCTGCGCGGCAATCAATCCAAGGTCTTGCGCCCGGAGCCGCACGAACACGTTCACGTACTGCTGTAAATTGTATTGGTGGCGGATCGGTTCCAGCTTGAGCCGGTCGATCAGGGTCAGTGTAGCCGCGTTTGCGTCGGGGTCGCCGACAAGTTGGATCGCGAACACGTCCGTTGGGATTTGTTGCGGGTTGCCATTCGCATCCACAAGACGGGCCGCGGGATGGATCTTGTAATCGTCGCGGTATTCGCCATCCCACTGCATGGACGTCATGGTTCCAGCCAGGCGCTCTAGTTTGACCAGGGACTCGGCGTCCCCATATACCAGATAGGCGTTTTCCGAGAGGTAACTGATGATTTGCGTGCCGGTTTTTTTCAGGGCTTCATGCCACGCATTTTGCATCGGGCCAACGAACTGGACCAAATGCAGGCGTTTACCGTTGAACGCCCCGACCGGCTGGCGAAGCGCCTTCACTGCCGCGGCTGAGGTATCGATACTCGCTGCGTTGAGGAAAATTCCATTACTGTCGTCGCGGACCTCAGCGTTCTCCGCCTGCAACACCTCGGGTCGGAGGTGATCCACCTCATAGAGTTGGAAACTTCCGTAGTCTGCCAAAAGTTGGCCTCCGTCTTCTACAATGAGCTTCGCGGTCGAAGAATCCCAGACCTTGATTTTGTGAGCCGCCGCCGGGCGTGTGGCGGCGAGGAGAACGCAGAGAAACAAGCCCACCAAACGAGGGCATGTGCGTCGCCCACTTCCGCATCCTGGCGGACCCGACTGCCCAACATAAGGCGGTGTCAGCACCGCAATTTACCCATTCCTTTCAGAGTTTGCCGCAGCGTTGGCTACTTACCACACGAGCAACAAACTGTCCACCACCAGCACGCGCCGCAACTCAGTAATCCGGATACTCGCAGTTGAGGAGTTGCGGGCGGAATCGTTTGTAGGCGGAAACCGATTCGCGGATGACCGTATGCGCGTCGATGCGTCCGCGAAAATCTTCGACAACGACGTGTCCGGTTTTTTCCAGTTCCTTGTAAATTTCGAAGAAGTGGCGGATTTCGCGCAACGTGTGCGGCGGCAACTGCGAGATGTCGGTATAGCTGGAGTAGATCGGGTCGTTGGTGTGGACGGCAATGATCTTGATGTCCTCCGCCCCCGAGTCGTTCATGGGCAACATGCCGATCGGGCGGGCCTTCATCACGCAGCCGGGAATGACCGGCTCTTGCGACAGCACGAGAACATCCAGTGGATCGTGATCGCGGCAGTACGTCTGGGGTATGAAGCCATAATTGCTCGGGTAATGGACCGCGCTGTGCAGCGTGCGGCTGATGTGAAGAATGCCGTTGCGCTTGTCGAGTTCGTACTTGATCTTGCTGCGCATCGGGCATTCGATGAACGCGTTGAGGTCCTCGGGTATCCTGCCGCCCGGGGACAGGATGTGAAAGGGGTTGTACCATGCCGGCGGCAGCGCCGTGCCCGAGGTCGGCGCGGATTTCTTCGTTGAGGTTCCCTTGGATTTTACAGTTTTACGAGCCATGTCCGCGGGACTCTAGCGGACGCGGTCGCGCCACGCAACGCCAAAGCGGGCGTGCGCCTTTGAGAAGACTTCGCCGGGGCATCTCAACGGGCGGCGATCTCCCGCAATTGTTTCTGGCGCATCAACCAGCGAAGTTGACCCGCGCCGGCGCGGAGTTGCTCTAGGTCGATACAGGCGGCACTGGCTTTGCCCAGCGGGAAGGCTTGCGCGCTTTCCGCGCCGATCAGCGCCGCCAGATGCTCGGACAGCGCCGGCATATGACCGACCAGCAGGAGTTCGCCGGCGGAGGCAAAGGGTTTCAAGGCTTTGAGCAACGCAGCGGTTGTCGTGTTGTTCGCGAGTTCCTCCAGAAACTCCACGTCACCCGGGAACTTCAGCACCTGCGCGGCAATCTCCGCCGTCTGGCGGGCGCGCAACAAGGGGCTGCTCAGGATGTGAGAAAGTCTGACACCCAGTTCCGCAAGGGCGGCGCCGACGATCCGGGCTTCCTCCCGTCCTTCGCGTGTCAGTCCACGCTCCGCGTCGCTCGACGCGACGTCGGCGGCGGAAGCGTGGCGCAACAGGTAGAGCTTCATTAGCCCAGGAGTTCACGCGGGTCGGTGATGTGCCCAGTGAGGGCGCTGGCGGCAACGGTGTACGGTGACGCGAGGAACACCTGCGACTCGAGATGGCCCATTCTGCCGGGGAAATTGCGGTTGGTCGCGCTGATGCACTTCATCGGTTTGTTCAACCGGCCAAAGGTATCGGTCGGCCCGCCGAGGCAGGCAGCGCAACTCGCGTTTTCGGTCATTTGCACGCCGGCCTCTTCGAGAATCTGCCAGACAGTCTTGCCGTTCATTTTCATCTTCTGCAACTCCTGCACCGTGTCGGGAGTCGCGGGCACGCCGAAGGTGTCGATCTTGACCTTGTGGCCCTTGATGATTTCGGCGAACGCCAGAAAGTCGCTGGTCTTGCCGCCAGTGCACGACCCGATGTAGGCCCGGTCGAGCGTGACACCACCAAGTTCCCTGGCGAGTTTGCGGATGCCGGGATTCGGATGACACGCGACCGTCGGCTCGAGTTTCGAGAGATCGAACTTTTTGTCGTAAACGAACTTCTGTTTATCGTCGGAATCACAGAATAACGGTTCGTACTTTGCTTTGGTGCCGTTGGCCTTGGTGCGTTCGTCCACATAGGCGAACGTCGTCTGGTCGGGTTCAAAAATGCCGTTCTTGCCGCCCGCCTCAATGGCCATGTTGGCGATGGTCAAGCGATCGTCCATATTCAACGCCTTCGCGCCGGGGCCCTGGAACTGCATTGCCCGATAGGTCGCACCGTCGAAACCGATGTCACCGATGCAATCGAGGATGACGTCCTTGGCCATCACGCCCTTCTGCAGTTTGCCTTCGAGCCAGAATCGCATTGTTTCCGGCACTTTAAGCAGCAGCTTGCCCGTGCCGAAGACAAAACCCGCGTCGGTATTGCCGATGCCCGTGGCAAATTCGCCGAAAGCGCCCGCCATGCACGTATGCGAGTCCGTGCCGAGCAGGATTTCGCCGGGTCGCGTGTGACCCTTCGCGGGCAACGCCGTATGGCAAACGCCCGCAAAATTGGTGCCGTACTGGCGCTTGAGTTGACCCTTGCTTGCGTCGAACGCCCAGTGGCCGTCCGGATCATCGATCACGTCGTAGAAATACTTCAAGCCCTGCTCCCGCACGAAGTCGCGCAAGATGTCCACGTTGCGGTTTGACTTCGAATCCGCGGTGAAAATGTAGTGGTCGGGAATGATGACAATCTTCTCGCGGTCCCACACTTTGGCGTTAGCGCCGAACTCGCGCTTGAACACGCCGATGGTTCCCGGTCCGCACACATCATGGGTCATGAGGACGTCCACGTTCACCCAGACGTTGTCGCCGGGCTGCACCGATTTCTTGCCCGACGCGCGGGCCATGATCTTTTCTGTGAGTGTCATATCAATTGGAACTCCAAGACCTCACAGGATACACGAACTGTCGCGCCCGCGCAATCGGCTGATTTGGGGGCGGAGCAGGAGAATCCTGACCGCCGTTGTTTCCCCGGTCAGACACTGGATTTATGGGACATGCCTTGGTACGCTTTGCGCATGTCAGGAGGCGGAATTACCCCCAAACAAAGCGGTCGGACTGCATCATCTTCGCCATCATCCCGGTGGATCATCGCGGCTGGCGCAATCATCATCTTTGCAGCGCTCGTTGCCTACCACAACAGCTTCGCGGCACCGTTCATCTTCGATGATATCGAGTCCATTATACAGAACAAGACGATCCATCATTTATGGCCGATTTGGCAGGCCTTGTCGCCACCGCAAGCTAAGGGTTTCACCGTCACGGGACGGCCCCTGCTTAATCTTTCGCTGGCTATTAACTATGGATTTGGTGGCAATTCGCCCTGGGGCTATCACGCGGTCAACCTGGTGATCCATATCCTCGCCGGCCTGACTCTGTTCGGCATCGTGCGCCGCACGTTCGAGCGGCCGGTACTACGAGAACCATTCGGCGCCTCGTCGCTGCCGTTGGCGCTGGCAGTGGCCGCCCTCTGGACGGTGCACCCATTGCAGACGGAAGTGGTGACGTATGTGGTGCAGCGGGCTGAATCGCTGATGGGACTGTTTTATCTGCTGACGCTCTATTGTTTTATTCGCGGGACGGAGCCCGGGAAGTCCGCATTGTGGTTCATTTTTTCCCTCGTGGCGTGCCTGCTGGGGATGGCGACCAAGGAGGTGATGGTGTCGGCTCCCTTGATGGTGCTGCTGTATGATCGGACATTTATCGCTGGAAGTTTCGCGGAAGCGTGGAGACGACGCGGACGATGGTATGCCGGGTTGGCGGGCACCTGGGTGGTGTTGGGTTACTTGTTGGTGCACACGAGCGGTCGGGGTGGAACGGCTGGCTTTGACACGATTGTCCCGTGGTCGCAATACGCCCTGACCCAATGTTGGGCGATTGGGCATTATCTCTGGCTGTCGATCTGGCCGCACGGATTGGTCTTGGACTACGGGATGCTTGTGTTCCGGGACCCGTCCGAGATCCTGCCGTACATGTTGCTTGTAGTTCTGCTACTCGCGGGCACGGTGGTTGGTCTGGTGTATCGGCCTCGCCTCGGGTTTTTGGGCGCCTGGTTTTTCGTGATCCTTGCGCCGAGTTCAAGCGTGATACCAGTGGCGTCGCAAACGGTCGCGGAGCACCGCATGTACCTGCCCCTGGCGGCAGTGATCGTGATCCTGACCGTCGGCGCGTTCGTGCTGGGCAGAAAGTTTCTGGGAACGCGACCGCGACCGCAGGTAATGTTGGAATGGGGAATCGGCGGAGGATTGGCGGTACTGCTGGCGATTCTGACCATTCAACGCAACCGCGACTATCGGACGGAACTCGCAATCTGGCAGGACACCGTGGTCAAGTGCCCGAGCAACCCGCGGGCACACAAAAATCTGGGGGCTGCCTTGGTGCGGGCGAACAGGCTCCCCGAGGCGATCGCGCACTACGAGGAGGCGTTGCGTATCACCCCGAACGACGCCGAAGTACATAACATCCTGGGGGTTACCTTGGTAGAAGCAGGCAGGGTGCGGGAAGGAATCGGGCACTATGAGGAAGCGTTGCGGCTCAAGCCTGATTTTGCCGAGGCGCACAACAATCTGGCGATTGCGTTGTTCGGATTGGGCAAAAGGCCGGAGGCGATACAGCATTTCGAGCAGGCGCTGCGGTTCAGATCTGATTTTGACCAGGCGCATTACAATCTTGGGAACGCTTTGGCACGATCCGGCAAGTTGGAGGAGGCAATCCTGCAGTATCAGGAAGCGCTGCGGATCACGCCGGAATATCCCGAGCCGCACTATAGTCTGGCCGGCGTTCTAATTGCGCTTCACAAAACCAAGGAGGCGATCGGACAGTATGAAGAGGCGATACGACTAAAGCCTGATTATGCCGAAGCCCACTACAGTCTGGGCAGTGTCCTGCTCAGGACAGGCAAGGTTCCGGAGGCAATCGGACAGTACGAGCAGGCTTTGCGGATCAAGAAGGATTCCATCGATTTACAAAACAATCTTGCCTGGGTGCTTGCCACGATCGCGCCTTCGGAGGGTGGCGACCCGCCGCGGGCCGTGAGCCTGGCCGAGCACGTTTGCGAGATTACGAGCAATCGAGTGGCTGGGTATGTCGACACGCTGGCCGCCGCGTATGCCACTGCCGGTCGATTCGGCGAGGCGGTGGCCGTGGCCCGGAAGGCCGTCGAATTGGGCAACTCCGCCGGGCAAACGCAGTTCGTCAAAGAAGTGGAGGCCCATCTGGAATTATATCGCGCCGGGCGTCCGTACCGCGAGTCCACCGATCCGGCGCTGGCCACGCCGCATTAAACATCAGGATTCTCTCCGGCTTGTTGTTCCTTCAAAGGGCGGTACACTTTGAGCATGTCAGAAACCTGGGATTTCCTGCATTCTCCGGCGGCCGGTGCGGCGTTTAATATGGCGGTGGATGAATCGCTGCTGCGCACGGCCGTGAAACGCGGACGACCGCTGCTGCGGGTTTACTCGTGGGAGAAACCGGCAGTGACATTCGGCTATTTCCAGAAGTTTCCCGCGCAACTTGCTGGTGATTACGATGTGGTGCGTCGCCCCACGGGTGGCGGCGTCGTGTATCATGTTAAGGACACCACGTACACGGTCGTCGTGCCGCCCGGGCATTCGTTGCATGCCATGAAAACCGCCGACGCCTATTGCGCGTTGCACAAAGCTGTCGCTGCCGCGTTCGAAACACAGCCGTACTTGCACGACGCAGATCCTCATTCGCCGCAAGGTCAGTACGAGTGCTTCCAGAAACCCGTGCGGGGTGATGTCGTGACTGACGGTCGCAAGCTGGCCGGTGGCGCCCAGCGTCGCGCCAAGTCCGGCCTGTTGCACCAGGGCTCCATCGACGCGAAACTTTCTGCCGCGCAACTCAAACGGGGTTTTCGAGAAATGCTGGGTGTCGATTTCGAGGACTACGAACTCACGGACTCCGAGCGGAAGGTTGCGGAGAAACTTACGGGCGAGAAGTACGCGACTGACGCTTGGAACCGGTACCTGCGGTAGCGTCGCTCAAGTGAGCTTCGGCGGGTCGCCTGACGAAAGGGTGGGTTGCTCGATCTGGCCGAGTTTGGCGTCGAATTTGGCGAGGGCTTTTTCGCCCTCGGAATAGCTGCCCTGCGCGTTGGTGAGGTGTTTGCCGAGGACGCGGAAACTTTCCTGCACGCGTTCGAAGTCGCCGCGCAGGCGGGCGAGCGTATTGAGGATCTCCTGGGCGCGTTCCTCGACCTGCATCCCGCGCAAACCGAGCAGGATCGTCTGCAGGTACGCGTAGAAGCTGTTCGGCGAAACGGGCACGACACGTTTCTCCAGCGCGTAGCTGAACAATGGCCGCTCTTCGCCCGAGGCGCTGGATTCCTCCTTGATGATGGTCTCGTAGTAGACGTTTTCCGCGGGAACATACATCAGCGCGAAGTTGTAGGTGCCTTCGTCGGGCAGGATATATTTCGTGGCGATGGCATCGACGTGCTTCTTCACGTCGCGCAGGAACTGCTTGCGGGCCGCGACACGCTCGGAGTCGCTCTGGGAGTCCATGATTCGCCGGAAATTCTCGAGCGGGAACTTGGAATCGACAGGTACGAACTTGTTGCCGATCTGGATGACCGCGTCCACCGCCTCGCCGCTGCGGAAGCGGTGCTGCAATTTGAAATGTTCCGGCGGCAGGATCTGCGCGAGCAGGTCGCCGAGGAAGAGTTCGCCCATACCACCGCGCAGTTTTGGCGCTCGGAGGATGTTCACCAACTCTGCCGCAGCTTTACCGACCTCGTGGATCTGCCCCACTTTTTCACGGAGGTCGCCGACAACCTTGGCGGCGTTGTCCAGGCGACTATTCATTTGCGCGCTGGATTGCTGCAGGTTTTCCGAGACGGTCTGCCCAAATTTGTCGAGACGCTCCTGGAAAGCGCTGACCTGTTGTTGAAGGAGCAACAACGACTGGTCGGGCTGCTGCGGTTTGTTGCGTTCGCGCAGCACCACGAAAATCAACGCGCCGACAGCGAGAAGAATGAGCAGGCCAATGACAATGGCGACGAATTGCACGATCCGAAGCTAACATTTGGCCGCGCGGACGGCAATTCTTTGCTTTCAAGCGGCTTTCGCGTTAACACCTTTTTAACGCGTCCGCGCGGGCTTTTAATTAACGCTTCTCCGCACGCAGTGCGATGCTTGGAGCATGAAAGTTCACGAGATTGTTCAACTGGTGTTGTATTTCGGCTTGTTGATCGGGCTTGCGCCGCTGCTGGGTGGATTCATGGCCCGGGTGTTCGAGGGCAAGCGGACTTTTCTTTCGGGCATTCTTGGACCGGTGGAGAAATGGATTTACCGGCTCGGCGGCGTAAATGCGAACGAGGAGATGCCATGGAAGCGGTATTTTCTCGCGGTGTTGATTTTTAACGTCGTCGGGCTCGTCACGTTGATGGCGCTGGAGATGACGCAGGCGTCGCTGCCGTTGAACCCGCAACACTTTCCCAACCTACCGTGGGCGCTGGCATTGAACACGGCCATCAGCTTTATCACCAACACCAACTGGCAGGCGTACTCGGGGGAAAACACCATGAGCTACCTGACCCAGATGGCCGGGTTGGCCGTGCACAACTTTCTCAGCGCGGCGACCGGCATCGCGGTGCTGGTGGCGCTGGCGCGCGGATTGAAGCGCGCTTCATCGAAGACGCTCGGCAGTTTCTGGGTGGATCTTACACGCACGACGCTTTACATCCTCCTGCCGTTCTCCGCCATGATCGCCATCGTATTGGTCAGCCAGGGTGTGGTGCAGAATTTCAAGCCGTATACCGATGCCAAACTCGTCGAATCGTATACCACGCAGGTCCCGAAGACTGACGACAAGGGGCAGCCGGTGAACGGCCCTGACGGCAAACCTGCGATGGTCGACCAGAAGGTGGCGACTCAGAGCATTCCGCTCGGGCCGGCGGCATCGCAGATCGCGATCAAACAACTCGGCACGAACGGCGGCGGATTTTACGGCCAGAACAGCGCGCATCCGTTTGAGAACCCCACACCGTTCAGCAATTTCGTGGAAATGTTCGGGCTGATCATGCTTGCGGCGGCGCTGGTTTATGCGTTCGGTGTGCTGGTGGGGGATCGACGGCATGCCTGGTGTTTGTTTGGTGTCATGCTGGCGTTGTTGGTGGGTTGTTTCACGGTGGCCTGGTGGGCGGAGACGCAACCCAATCCCGTTATCGGCAATGTGCAACCGTTGCTCGAAGGCAAGGAGGTGCGGTTTGGGGTGATGAACAGCGTGCTGTTCGGCGTGGCCACGACGGGCACCTCTTGTGGCGCGGTCAACTCGATGCACGATAGTTTCACGCCGTTGGCTGGAATGATGCCGATGTGGAACCTCATGCTCGGGTGCATCGTCTTCGGTGGTGTCGGGGCCGGTTTATACGGCATCCTGATGCACGTACTGATCGCGGTGTTCATCGCGGGACTGATGATCGGGCGTACGCCCGAGTATCTGGGGAAAAAGATCCAGGCGTGGGAGGCCACATGGGCGGTGGTGGCGATCCTCATCCCGAATATCTTGATTCTCACCGGTTCGGCAATCGCCTGTCGTCTCCCGGCGGGACTCTCGAGCCTGAACAATCAAGGTCCGCACGGGCTGAGTGAAATCTTTTATGCCTACGCCTCGGCGGCGAACAATAACGGCAGCGCTTTCGCCGGGCTGAATGCCAATACGAATTTCTATAACCTGACCCTGGGCGCGGCAATGTTCCTGGGACGGTTCGGTGTGGCCCTCGCGGCGCTGGCGATTGCCGGCAGCTTTGCCGCGAAAAAGACCGTGCAGGCTTCACCGGGTACACTGCCGACACACGGAGTGACGTTTACGTTCGTGTTGCTGGGGGTCATCATGATTGTTGCCGCACTGACATTTTTCCCGGCGCTCTGCCTGGGGCCAATCATCGAGCACGGCCTGATGCTGGCTGGGCGAGTTTTCTAAGAGGACAACCATGAGCACAAAAGTTGAAATCAAATACTCCGAGTTGGTGCGCCAGGCGGTCATTAACTCGTTCAAAAAACTGAATCCGCGCGATGAGATCAAGAACCTGGTGATGTTCGTTGTCTGGGTCGGATCGATCTGGACGACCGTCATCCTGTTCACGCCGGGTGGGTGCAACCTGTTCAACGTCCAGATTTGCCTCTGGTTGTGGTTTACCTGCCTCTTCGCCAACTTCGCCGAGGCGATGGCCGAAGGTCGGGGCAAGGCCCATGCCGATGCGTTGCGCAAGTTGCGCACCAAGACGATGGCCCGCAAGCTCGTCAAGGGCCGGGAAATTTCCGTGCCCAGCGCCGAGTTGAAGATCGGCGACCTGTTTGTCTGCGAGGCCGGCGACATGATTGCCGGCGACGGTGAAATCGTGGAGGGCATCGCGACGGTGGATGAATCCGCCATTACCGGCGAGTCGGCGCCGGTCATCCGTGAAAGCGGCGGCGACCGCAGTGCCGTCACCGGTGGCACGAAGGTGATCAGTGATCGCATTGTTGTGCGGGTCACCGCCGAGGAAGGCAGTTCGTTCCTCGACCGGATGATTTCCATGATTGAAGGCGCGCGCCGGCAAAAGACGCCGAACGAAATCGCGCTGAACATCGTGCTGGTCAGCCTGACCGCTTTGTTTATTGTGGTTGTCTTTACCCTGCCACCGTACGCGCACTACAACGAAGCCCAAGCCGGTCAAAAAGGCGTGGTGCTTACGTCCATTCCCGTGTTGCTGTCGCTGATCGTCTGTCTGATCCCGACGACCATCGGCGGATTGTTGAGCGCCATCGGCATCGCCGGCATCGACCGATTGATGCGCCGCAACGTCCTCGCCACGAGCGGCCGCGCCGTCGAGGCCGCCGGCGACGTGGATGTGCTGTTGCTCGACAAGACTGGCACGATCACGCTGGGTAACCGCATGGCTACAGAATTCATTCCCGCGCCGGGCGTCAACGTGGAGGAAGTGGCCAACGCCGCGCAGCTCGCTTCGCTGGCCGATGAGACCCCCGAGGGCCGTTCCATCGTCGTTTTGGCGAAGGAGAAATACAATCTGCGTGGTCGCGAAGTGGCGGAACCGCAGGCCAAATTCGTGCCGTTC
>JBGOTY010000048.1:0-14202 GCA_041476745.1 Verrucomicrobiia bacterium
CGAAACAATACGGAAAGCTGAAATTTCGAAATTCGAAATTCGAATTTGTTTCGGATTTGCTGCGCAGGTCTCGCAGACTCGGCTTCGACATTCGGATTTCGGATTTCCGCTTCAATGTTTCTCCAACTGGTGCGGCAACATCGCCGCCCGATGGGTCGGAGCATTCGGCACGATAATGGCATCCTTGTCACAGACGATCTCGCAGAGCCGACAGGCCACGCATTCTTCCGCCACGACTTCGGCCACTTTATAGTGGACCGCGCCCGTGCGCGTGGGGTCCTCGATCATATGAATGCAATCGAACGGGCAGATGTCCACGCAGAACTCGCAGCCGGTGCAGTCGTCCACGATGACCTTCGCCTTCGGGATCTGGCTCGGCTTGATACGCGTGACGAGGTTGCCATACTGATCCTGGATGCACGAGACCGGGCAATAGATCGCGCACACCCCGCAATCGATGCAGCCTTCGGGGTGGATGATGTACAGCTCCTTGGACTTGCCGCTGATCGTGTCCACGGGACACTTCAGCTCGCAGACGGTGCAGCCGATGCAGGTGTCTGTAATGAAATACGCCATGACCTTTTTCTTCGATTTGATCCGACCCGATGCGACCACTTTGAGAAAATTTTCACAAGGAATATAAGCAGCCGCGTTCCAAAGTGCAATAGCTTTTCTAAAGGGAAAAATGGTGGGAAACTGCAGCGGGCGATGGGAGTTTCACCACGTTTCACGTGGCGAACCCACAGAATTCCTCGGTGCGAACCCCACGACTTGTGGGAAATTGCGGCTTCTGATAATTGGCGCACGGAATCTATCAGTTGCCATTCTCGCAATTTGGCTTAGGTTGCAGTGGAGAGTCGCGGATGGGGTAGTAGCAGGGATCGATAGGCAAGTCCCGGCTCTCCAATGTTTTCTTCCCGCCCAAATCCGCCCGACTGTTCTGCCGCCTCGTTCCCCCATCAAACCGCCCCCAACATCGCCATTTCGGGTGATAGCAGAAATCGGAAACCAAGGGCAGGAATGGGTGCGACACAGAAGCACAACCCGCCTAAAATCAGCCGCCCATGACTTGTTGAAGGGATGGAGCGGGCGATGGGAATCGAACCCACCTAGCCGGCTTGGGAAGCCGGTGCATTACCACTATGCTACGCCCGCTTTTCGCAAGAACGCGTGGCCGGGGCCGGACTTCAAGAACCGTTCACGCTTTCTGGTCGAAGCATAGTCAGGACACTCTTCCGTGTAAAGCAGGTTCCACGGGCCACGATTACGCGTTGCGCGGCTTCGACCCTGATTGTGTTCTTCTAGTCGTCTTTTCAAATCCTTGGTGATACCCACGTAGTGCTGCGTTGATGACTGACTGCGAAGCACATAAACTGCAACCATGACACCCTAGTTGCCGTCCTCGAAGACTTCGAGGTTCACCTCGAACCTCTTCGAGGCAAGCTTGGGAAGTTCACCCCGAATCCGATTCGGGGCCGGTGCATTACCACTATGCTACGCCCGCAAGACTTCATCCATTCTCGCCGTTTCTTTTTTCAAATCAAGCCAAAGTTGGTAAAGGCCACAGCGTTTGGTATGGTACTGCCAGCCATGACACCTTCCAACGCCACGGGACAACCCGGTGTCATCCACCTTGACGAGACCGCGACGAGAGCGGAACTTTCCACGCCGTGGAACGTCATCGTCCACAATGATCCCATCAACTTGATGAACTATGTCACGATGGTGCTGATGCGCGTGTTCGGCTACCCGCGCGCCAAGGCAAAAAAAATGATGCTCGAGGTACACACTCAGGGCCGCTCGCTGGTATGGTCGGGTGGTCGCGAGCAAGCGGAGCACTACGTCCACCAGCTCCACGGCTATCAACTGCTCGCCACGATGGAGAAATCCGAAACGTGATCGACCTGCGCGTCGAACGGCTGGATGAAAAGCACATCCGCGTCAGCGGCCTGACGGCCATGCTGGCCGTGATGCTCCGCGAAATGCCTGAAATCCTGGAATTGCGCGATGGGCCGGACGCGTCTGCCCGGCTCTTTCCCAATCCCACTACGGCCGACGACAAGATCAACAAGGAATGGCAGCAGATGGTCAGTCCCGAATTGCGCCACCTGTTCGTCGCCGCGGCGGAAACCGTGACGCGTGACCTGACCGCGCTGACGGGCAATCAAGGAGCTCCCGGAGCTTACGAAGTTACGTTTCCCGTCGAGCATCTCAGCGCGTGGATGAGCGCCCTCAATCAGACCCGCCTGATCCTCGCCGAGGTCCACAAGATTGACGAAGAGGACATGCAGCGCCAGGACTTCGACCCCCAAAACCCGAAGCATTTGGCCGCGCTGCGGATCCACCTGCTCGGGTACCTCCTGCATCTTTTCGTGGAATTGGAGAACGGCCATGAGCCTGCGGATTCTGTTTGAAGGTCAGGCCATCAAATCCGAGATGGTCGTGCTGATGCTCGAGAAATGGGACCTCCATCCCCAGATGGAAGAAAAGGACGCCCAGCCGAACCTTGACGACCTCGCCCGCGACACGCGCGTGCTCGTCCCGGAAACCGAATTCGAACAGGCCCGCGAGATCCTCTTCGGTGAAAGCGAGATCGAGCGCGCCGGATTCTGAACCTCACACCCCTCGTAGCCGCAAGCCGAGTCTGACGAGACGCGCCTAGTTCGTGCCGCCGGCGCAACTTTAGCCTGCGTTCGTTGTAGCCGCGCTTTTGCCTGCCACGTTTCACGTGGCCAAGCGCGGATTTCAATCTCCGGTTATCCATGTCTCCCCCCGAGCGGCGTTGCCAGCAGTTGTGCGCGGGTCTCCTGACCCAGCACATTCACTGACCGAAGGTCTCCAAACTTTCTCGCCGCTCTGCTCGGAACTCTCCTCTCCCCTCCGGGGGAGAGGATTAAGGTGAGGGGGTCGGAGATACGCATTTTCACCCCAAACGAACCCGATTGTAATAATTCGTTTGCGCTCTCTAACTCCTTGCCATCCTGTCACATCCGCACGTAATTCCACGTCGGCAATTCGGGTTCGTTTCGCAGAATGCGTGTTTTTACACCCCTCTCTTCCCCTGAAAAACAACGCCCTCCCTGTCCGCCATCTTGTCCGCCATAGGTTTACCGACGGCGGAAGCCTTGACGAAGGAGGAAGCGTCCTCGCGAAGTAAGCTCTCTCTTCTCAATGAACTATGGCGATCATAGCCAGACTACGACATGGTGTCCAGTAAAATTATCGTTTACAAATAATTGGAGAGGGACAAGCATTCGGCATATTGACGCTCACAACTAGATTTCGCAGCTATCGGTCGTGTTAGTCGGTGTCTGATTGAGTGAAGTCTGCGGCGTTGATATTGGATTCAGGCGTACCAACTCGGTTCCCACTTTAGTCCTTTTATCTATTCATAATGAACGACTCGATGAGTTTCGACTGCCTCTCATCGTCCCATCTTTGTCTCCTTTGGTAAAACGGTCGAAGTTCCATCCAATTCTGCCGTTTACAGATTCCGATTCAACTGACAACCTGATCCGGTGGGCACCTCATCCCAGCGCGTAGCAGCTTCGCTGACGTTTGAGACAGTCGCAGGCGGGCTGAGACAGCCAGCGAGCGCGACGAGCGTGTAGGGGGAGAATCCTACAGGTTTTTCAGGGCTTTCCCTACACAGAACGCTCTTGCTATTGCAGAGAACGCAGGACTATAAATTTGGGCGTCACCCCGTGGGCTTGATGCCTAAAGCCCGAGGCGTCTCGTCTGCGCAAGGCTAGGAGCCGAGACCAAAAGTGTTACGAGTTGGAACGGACGCGACCATGAACAGCAAATGCTTGGTAGCTGCTTTGTTCGGCTTGATCACACATCTCCTCGGCGTGGCTCCGCCACTCTACGCTGATCTAAACACCGGTTTGGTCGCGTACTATGCGTTCAGCGGCGACGCAAAGGATGCGAGTGGGACCGGAAATACCGGTCTCGTGTACGGTGCGACCCTAACTGCTGACCGATTCAACAACCCGAATTCAGCGTATTTTTTTAACGGCACTGATAATTGGATTGACGTTTTGCCGCCTGATTTTTCCGAAAGTTTCACCTTTGCTGTTTGGGTTAAGAGGAAATCTGTTTCGCCGGCGCACACTATGTATTTGTTTGGATTCGGCAATACCGCCGGCGCCTATAATTCGTCTCTGCAAATCGGCTTCGATCTCGTCCCACTGCAGGATGTTTTCCGTTTTTGTTTCTTTGGCGACGATTTGGTCACTTCCCAGACTTTTTCAGATTACGATTCTTGGCATTTCTGGGCTGGGACGTTCGATGCAACAACTCGTGCACGCAGCCTCTACCGTGACGGCGCACTTGTTGCAAATGATGTGGCGTCGGGCGTGTTTCAAGGTACCGCTCCATATCTGCATATCGGCAAGAGTTTTCAGGATTTCAATTTCGGCCCTTCCTTCTTCGAGGGGAGTATTGACGACGTTCGCATCTACAACCGAGCGCTCTCCGCTTCGGAAATCCAGCAACTCTACACTCCCAGTCTGAACGAAGGGTTAGTCGCGTACTATCCGTTCAACGGGAACGCGAACGACGTAAGTGGAAATGGCAAGAATGGCGTGAACAATGGGGCGACCCCAACTGTTGACAGATTTGGGAACTTAGACAACGCCCTTTATTTCAACGGAACCGTGTGCGTTTCACTAACGAATAGGCCTCTTACCGGAATTAATAGTGCCTTTTCGGTGTGCGCATGGTTATCCGTAAAGGAGGTTGCCTCAGCCGAACCCATCTTTTGGCACATGGCTGCCTTTCACGACATCGTCCTTTTCTCGTACGCAACACCGAGAAGAGTCACATGGGGCATCTATGGCCCTGATTTGTTCCTGAGCTATGTCATCCCTACGAATCAATGGGTTCATTGCGTGGGGACGTACGACGGGACTGTTCAGAGACTCTATATCAATGGTGTTTTGGTGGCGAACACCAACGTGGTGGGGACAGTGAACTGGGATGACAGCTTCATTGCCGAAGGTATCGGCGGAATTTGCCCCGGCTATGGGCAACCCGGATTCAACGGGAGCATTGACGACGTCCGCATCTACAACCGTGCGCTTTCTGCGTCAGAAATCCAGCAGCTATACAGCAGTTCCCTAACAGTTGTGACGATCAACGGCCCCTCGACCGTTTCGGCGGGCAGCGTGACGCCGTACACCTGCATCGCGACGTTCTCTCACGGCGTCACGCTCGATGTCAGCGCGCAGACGCAGTGGAGCGGCGTCGGCAGTGCTCCCTCTGGCACCAGCTTCAGCGGCAACAATCTGACTGTGGGAAGTAATGTTGGGGGCGATTACCCGATCCAGATTCAGGCCATATATACAAATGGAGCTATTACGAGAACAGCAACGGCCAATGTAACGATCCGGCCCGTCTTCACAGTGAAGATTTCCCCAACACTTGCCAGCTGCAATAACAACTCATGGAACGTCACTTTCCTCGCCAACTCATGGGGACCGAACGGCGGAGCCGTGAGCTATAGCTGGGACTTGAACGGCGACGGAGTCCTTGGTGATTCGACTGCATCGGCACCATCCACTAATTATCCCGCTGGCGGTTCACACCTCGTCGGCTTACGCGCCACCGACTCTACTGGGAGCAACGCAATCGCGTGGCTCTACGTAGATATGGACAAGTGTTCGGCTGGCCAGCCAGCATCTTTACCGGCGACAGATGTCCTAGGCGGTGCGCTGGAGAATTCCGCGGGCGGAACATTCGCTTTCGATCCGGCGCGGGTAACAAACGGCTTTCTAGTAATCACACATGGTCTTTGGGGCGCAGCAACAAATGATTGGCTGAAGATCATGGCTACGGCAACTGAAACCCGGCTGAAAACCGACAACGTACCTGTTCCAAACATCTGCCTCTACGATTGGCAAGAAATGGCGGACCCCAGCAAGTTTGATGGTTCCACGCTGCCCGCCTTCATGACCATAGACGATTTCACGAAGATCAGGCCTTACGCGCGCGCGCATGGGCAAGTGCTCGCTGATTGGATCAACCAGCAAATCGCGCTGGGCAACATCTCGACGAATCATCCGATCCATCTCATCGGTCACAGCGCTGGCGGCTTCGTTGTAGGCGAGTGCGGGCTGCTCCTGAAAACCAATGTCACACAGGTGACGATGCTTGATACACCAATCCCGTTTAGGTCGCATATCGCCGAATATCCAAACCCGGGCAAAGTCGAGGAATACATTACGTCAGCTTTTGGGAACATTACCCCAGAGCTTGCCTTCGTCTTTCCCAACGCTTTCTACTACAGGGAGGAGATTCTGAATGGATACGCTGCGGTTGCTGCGCATTCATATGTTCACGACTGGTACACCACGAACACGATCGTAGGAACGGCAGAAGAAGGATTCTACTACTCACCGTTCATGAATCACGGGTTTCACGGGTCTTCGCTTATGAGCTTGTTTGCGCCACTAGCCGCACAAGGCTCGGAAACGACCAACTTGGTGGACGGCTTTACTGCCTTCGGTGACGTGGTGGTTTCAAATGTGACTTATACGATTAGCGAACGAGCCAACGCAGGCATTTACAGGTGGATGACTCTGCCAGTTGGAGTTCAGAACTTACATTTCCGTTACCGGTTCACTTCTGCCGGGGACGGTGACTTTCTTAGCGTCCATTGGGGTACTAACTCGGTGTTGTACGTCGGGCCCGACCTCCCGATTAGCGAGAATACCTACATAAACGGTGAGGTGTGGTTGGGAGACTATGCCGGTCAGACTGATCAGTTGCTGTTCAAGCTCGTTAGTCGAGGCAACACCAACGCTGTCCTCGTGATTGACTCAATCAGTATGACCATCAACTCCGATCCCGATGGCGACGGATTGACAACCGATCAAGAGATTGCACTCGGGACCGACCCGCTGAAGTATGACACAGATGGTGACGGCATCAGCGACGGCGACGAGGTGAACATCTACCACACGAATCCACTCATGGCTGATACAGACGGCGACGGCATGAGTGACGGACAGGAGATTGCGGCTGGCACAGACCCGAACGATTCATCTTCAGCCTTTTCGATCTTAAGTGCGCAGCTAACCACGAACGGCTGGATCAATCTCTGTTGGACAGCCGCAAGCAACAAGACATACTCAGTTTTCCGGACGACCGACCTGTCGTGGAACAACTTCACGACATTGACAAACCGCATTACAGCGACGCCGCCTACGAATACCTTCACAGACATCACAACGACGAACTCGACATATTTGTTCTATCGGGTGGGCGTGAGCGAGTAGTCGAAACTGCCGTTCTTGACATAACTAGCCCCGCGGAAAGTAAACGTCTTCACCGTCATCACGCAGTTGGCATCAGGGCTCCAACTTGTTTCGGTGCAGTGCACACTTCTTGAAATACTGCGCCTTCATCTCCGCTTCAATTTTGTTACACACAAGTATGCCTAACGGAGTGCCACTTTACAAGGCGATTGCCTCCATTAAAATCCGCCGTCCGCCTGCGATACTGTCGCACTTTTCGCAGCTTGACCCCGAACACTTTCGGGGCGAGGCAGGATTTCGTCGAAGCTCGTATCACCACGCGCAGCTATTGCAGATAGCTCTGCAGGCGTTTGACCAGAAGCGTATCGCAGCCCTGGCTCGATGTTGGTTTGACGCTCTGGTAGTCGGGGTGATGCGAGTTTTGCATATCCACGATGACCCAGTCGCCCTGGCGATTGCACACGATGAAGTGCACAAATCCCTGCTCCCAGTTGTTCGGGGTGAACACGTAATCGGCATAAAGCGCGTAATCGGCATCGGTGGGGTTCTTGCGGGCGTACTCGCGGAATTCGCGGGCGAGGTCCCACATCACTTTCATTTCATTGGGGTCGGCGTGCGATGCTTTGAGGACGACGGAATCCCTGGCGACGACGGCTTTGCAGAGGCCCGCGCCGTTGATCAGTTTCGCCAACTCGGCGGCACTGGCGGCGTTGACCTCATTTCCGATGCGGACGGGGAACACCGCGACAGTGGCGGTCTGTCGGGCTTCCTTGAATTCCTTCTGGCGGGCAGGAACGGGTGCGGTCTCATTTTCCGGCGGGATGCCGCTGCGTGCTGCCATGATAGCGGCCATCTTGCCGGGCGCGGCGGCCTTGGCGGTTTGCTCATTGAGGCCGAATTGAGGACCCAGGCGCTCGACCAGAAGTGCGCACAAGGTCATCGGCTCACGCGCTTCGAGGTTCTTGAAGGCCTTGTCGCGGGCGCCCTGGCGGTCGATCCAGACGACGGCACCGTGTTTGTCGGTGACGACCGTGCGAAATCCGATCAGGCCAAGTTCGCGGGTGCCGTTGAGCTCGGCGTACAAGACGTAATCGGTTGTGACCGGATGGGCTTTGACGAACTGGCCGACAGCGGCGGCGAGGGTGTGCAGATTGCCGGGCGCTGGCTCAAAGGGTGTGCTGGCGAGTTCAATGTTCTTGAGGCCCTGCTTTTCGAGAAGGAGACCGACGAATTCGGTCACGCGGTCGAACGGTTTTCCGGCCAAGCGGACGGGGAGGATGGTGAGTGAAGCGTCGGTCCCCTTCGATTTCATTAGTGCGAGACGCTGCGGCCGGTCGGAGGGCACGACCGATTTCTCGGCGAAGGGCTGTTGCGCGAACGTTCCTCCCGAGGCGACGACGGCGCTGAGAACGAGAACGAACGCGATCTTCTTGCTGGCGGATTTCATGATGCTCCTTTCGGGTGTGACGGTTTCTCTGACGATGGGCGGTGGGGACCTGGGAAGACGCGGACGCGGACTTGAGGGCAAAGCGTTACAGGGGGTGGCGAGAGAGTGTACGTCCCCTGAACTGCGAGAGCCCGCATCGGTCGCTCGAGCACGACAGCGTGCCTCCACGGGGAGCCGGGGTGAACGCTTCCCCAGTGCGATGCTCGCGCCATCGGGGTGATTCGTCAAGCGATAAACGCCGCGAGCCGCGGGTCTTCGATTTATAGCTGGCGAAGGCGTGTCAATGCCACTCCCGACAATTACCACTGTCGTTCCCTTGAAATCCCCTTGCCGCCTGCTATACTCTCGCGCTGTTCGCAGGTTGACCCCGAAGGCTTTCGGGGCGAGGCAGAATTCATGGACGACACGATCGCGGCAATTTCCACTCCGATTGGGGAAGGCGGTATCGCCATCATCCGCGTCTCCGGTCCGAACGCTCTGGCGATAGCGGATCGCATTTTCCACTCGCGCCGCAGTAGGGTATCTGAGTTCCCCTCCCATACACTTCACTTTGGGACCATCGGCCGGAACGGGGAGATGATCGACCAGGTCATGCTCGCCGTCTTGCGGGCGCCGCGGACTTATACCAAGGAAGACACGGTCGAGATCAATTGCCACGGAGGGGTGTTGACGGCCCGCAAAATCCTCGCGCTTTGCTTGCAAAGTGGCGCCCGCCTCGCGGAGCCCGGCGAATTCACCAAGCGGGCCTTCCTCAATGGACGTCTCGACCTGACGCAAGCCGAAGCGGTCATGGATCTAATTCGCGCGAAGTCCGACCGTGCCCATACCGCCGCCGTTCATGAGCTCGAAGGCCATCTTTCGGCAAAGATCAATCAAGCGCGGGAGAAACTCGTCACCATCCTGGCCCACATCGAGGCCCACATCGATTTTCCAGAAGAAGATATCGCCCCGGAGACAAGGGAAACCTTGGTTCGCGACACCGAGGCCGTTTTGGGTTTCGTCCGCTCACTTCTCGCAACCGCTGGCGAAGGGAAGCTTTTACGGGAAGGCATCTCCGTCGCCATCGTCGGACGACCCAACGTCGGCAAGTCCAGCTTGATGAACGCCCTAATCGGCTCGGACCGCTCCATCGTCACATCTGTTCCTGGCACGACGCGCGATACGATTGAAGAATCCGCCAGTATCTCCGGCATTCCATTCCGTTTCACCGATACCGCCGGCATCCGACAGACACGTGGAGCTGCAGAGAAAATTGGTGTTGAACGTAGTCGCAAGGCATTGGATATCAGCGAGATAATACTCATAGTATTGGATTCATCAAAGCCTCTGAATGCCGCAGATCGCGAGATCGTCAAGCGAAGCGAAGGGAGAAATACGCTCCTGGTTCTGAACAAGGTCGATCTCCCGAATCGCCTACGGCTACCGGACGGTTTGGCAAACTTGGAGTGCGTCAAGGTGTCAGCAACCATCGGCACCGGCCTTGATATTCTTCGTGATAAACTGGTGAGCCTTGCCTATTCTGGCAAGGTTGGTACAACTGCCGTTGATGTGGCAATCAACGAGCGACACAAGGCGTCGCTTGAAATCGCCGAGAAATACTTGACTGAATGTAGTGTTGCTTTTAAGTCGAACCAGCCGTTAGAGGTTATCGCCCAACAATTTAGGAGAAGTCTCGACGCAATCGGCGAGATCACTGGCAAGACCGCCACCGAAGACATCCTGAGCAAGATCTTCAGCACTTTCTGCATTGGGAAATGAGTAACGCCTTTACCTATCCGACGCGGTACGATGTCATAGTCATCGGGGCCGGCCATGCCGGGACGGAAGCCGCGCTCGCCAGCGCGCGCATCGGCTGCCAGACGTTACTGCTCACCACGAATCTCGATACCATCGGCCAGATGTCCTGCAACCCAGCGATCGGCGGCCTCGCCAAGGGCCATCTCGCCAGGGAGATCGACGCTCTTGGCGGAGAAATGGGCGTTAACACCGATGCGACCGGCATCCAGTTTCGGATGCTCAACACCAAGAAAGGTCCCTCGGTATGGGCGCCGCGCGCCCAATGCGATAAGAAAGCCTATCAATTCAGGCTGAAATGGGTGGTCGAGAAACAGCCGAACCTAGATGTAAAGCAGGCGATGATCGATGATTTGGTCGTCGAGGGCGACAAGGTCTGCGGCGTTGTGACCAAGATGGGAGTCCGCTACGCAGCGGGTGCTGTCATCGTCACTACGGGAACATTCCTGCGAGGCCTGATTCACATCGGCGAATCAAAGATGGAGGCTGGCCGCGCCGGCGAGCCGGCGGCTTATTCACTCTCAGACAGTTTACGCCGACTCGGGTTTGAACTCGGACGCTTGAAGACTGGTACGCCTCCCAGACTTAACCGCCGATCCATCGATTTCTCCAAAATGGACGTCCAGCCGGGAGATGAGCCTGTCCCGTTTTTCTCCTACCGCACCCCGCAAACGTTCCACGTGGAACAATTACCCTGTTACCTAACTTACACGACCGAGAAGACCCGGGAAGTCATTCAGGCCAACCTCCATCGCTCGCCGATGTACTCAGGACAGATTCAGGGCGTCGGTCCCCGCTATTGCCCATCCATTGAAGATAAATTCGTGAAATTCGCCGAAAAAGAGCGCCATCAGATCTTTTTGGAACCAGAGGGCAGGGGCACAGACGAATTCTATGTAAACGGCGCGTCGACAAGTCTGCCGGAAGACGTCCAAATACTGATGATCCAGTCGATCGTCGGCCTCGAGAACGCACAGATCATGCGCCCGGCATACGCTGTGGAATACGACTACAGCCTACCACATCAGCTTCACCCCACGATGGAGACCAAGCGAATCGAGAACCTCTACTTCGCCGGACAAATCAACGGCACGTCCGGATATGAAGAGGCCGGTGCGCAAGGCCTGGTAGCGGGTATCAACGCAGCTCTAAGTGCCAAAGGGCAACAGCCGTTAATCCTAACGCGTGCAGATAGTTACATCGGCGTGTTGATAGACGACCTGATCACCAAGAGCACGGATGAGCCCTATCGCATGTTCACCTCCCGCGCTGAATATCGGCTTCTCCTCCGTCAGGACAACGCCGATCTCCGCCTCACACCTCTTGGCCGCAGAGTCGGCTTGGTTTCGGATGAACACTGGGCGCTGTTTGAGCAAAAGCGCCAGAGCCTTGACTGTGAAATTGATCGACTGCGCAAATCGCGTGATGGATCTTTCACCTACGCCGAAATTCTTCGAAGGCCGGAAATCACCTACAATTCACTCCCGATAGCCGACCGGAGTCTCCCAGGTGACGTTACCCAGGAAGTTGAGATTCAGCTAAAATACGAGGGCTATATCGCCCGTGATCTCGAACAAATCGAGCGGTTCCGCAAGCTAGAAGACAAAAGCCTTCCGGGCTGGTTGGATTACGAGAAGATCGCCGCGCTTCGCTTCGAATCTCGTCAGAAATTGACCCGCTATCGACCTGATTCGATTGGCCAGGCTTCGCGAATTCCCGGTGTCACACCCGCCGACATCGCCATCCTTCTCGTCTGGATCAAGCGAGCTGGGAGCGTTGCGGCCTAGCTCGCCTTCCGCCAATCCAAGATAAGCTTCCGAAATTCGTCAAACAGTCGATCGGCATCGTGAGGTCCCGGCGAAGCCTCGGGATGGTACTGAACGCTGAAGATCGGCAGCTTCGTATGCCGCATTCCTTCGACAGTCTGGTCATTCAGATTAATCTGCGAGATTTGTATCGCATCCTGATCAAGACTTTGTGGGTCTACCGCGAATCCGTGATTTTGTGAAGTAATTGACACTCTGCCACTTAAAACGTCCTTTACGGGCTGGTTTGCCCCGCGATGACCAAACTTAAGCTTGAATGTTCTACCCCCAAAAGAGAATCCCAGGATCTGATGTCCCAGGCATATCCCAAAGATCGGAACCTCGCCCATAAGATTACGCACCGACTTGTGCGCATAACCCAATGCTTCTGGATCGCCAGGCCCGTTTGATAGAAACACACCCCGCGGCTCATACTGCATCACTTCTTCTGCCGTTGCCGTCGCGGGCACGACCTGAACACGAAATCCACGCTGCCGCAGTTTGCGAAGAATGTTGTATTTGATGCCAAAATCGAATGCCACAATCGGTATGTCGGCTTGGGGCAAGGTACTTGCGTACTCCATGCGCCCATCAGCCATGTGATCGACCTTCCACCCTTGGCTCAGATCGTCTTGTGGATCCCATGCGAACGCCTGCCGATGCGTGACTTCTTTCACGTAGTCGACGCCAACGATACCCTTCCACTCGCGCGCGCGTGACACTGCCTCCTTATCGCTGAGATCCTCAGTCGATATGCAGGATTTCATGGCACCTTTAACGCGCAGTATTTTTGTCAAGGAACGAGTATCTATTCCCTGAATTCCAGAAATCTTATACTTCTCAAGATATTTGGGCAGAGTATCTTGCGCACGCCAATTAGATGCTATCCCTGAAAGCTCACGGATAACGAGCCCAGACACATGTGGGCGCCAGCTCTCTACGTCCGCATGATTCACTCCGTAGTTCCCAATTTGCGGGTAGGTCATCGCGACGATCTGACCTTTATATGACGGGTCGGTGAGGATCTCCTGGTAACCCGTCATCGACGTGTTGAACACCGCTTCACCGCAAGCAGTGCCTTTCGCGCCAAAGCCAGCGCCGCGATAGACCGTGCCATCTTCGAGTGCGAAAACTCCGTCCAGTTCCGTTGTCATTTCAATTGTTTCTCGGTCTCGCGCCAGACGACTTTACCCTTCACGATGGTCGCCAATGCCCGCCCACGAAATCTCCATCCGTGGAACGGCGAGTTACGCGACTTGCTCGCCGACTGCGCGACATCGTAGGTCCACTCACGTTCCGGGTCAATGACCGTGATGTTCGCATCCGCACCGACCGAGAGAGTGCCTTCCTTCAACCGCAGCAATCGCGCCGGGTTTACTGTGAATTTTTCGACGAGCGCTCGCAGGTCGAGAATGTTCTTCCGCACGAGTTCGAGTGAAAGCGCCAACTCTGTTTCCAAGCCGATAATTCCGAACGGCGCGAAATCAAATTCCACTTCCTTCTCGTACGAGCAATGGGGCGCGTGATCGCTGCCGATAATCTCCAGCGTGCCGTCCGCGAGTCCCGCCAGGAGCGCGTCGCGATCGCGTTCCGCGCGCAGGGGTGGATTCATTTTATAATTCGTGTCGTAGGTCTTCACACATTCTTCCGTCAACGTAAAGTGATGCGGGCAAGCTTCGCCGGAAATTTTAATGCCGCGCTTCTTTGCCTGGCGGATGAGTTCCACTGAACGCGCCGAGGAAACGTGCTGACAATGGATTTGCCAATCCACTTGCTCGGCGATCAGGATATTTCGCGACACAATCACGTCTTCGCCAATCGACGGCCAACCGCGCAGGCCGAGCGCGGCGCTCCAATGGCCTTCGTTCATCACGCCGTCCGCGACCAGGTTGTAATC
>JBGOTY010000049.1:0-14077 GCA_041476745.1 Verrucomicrobiia bacterium
CCCAACGCCATCAAGGTCGGCGCCTCCTCCGACCGAAGAACAGCTTGATCTCTCAACCCGCGCGCGCGGCAGCTCTTCTGTCGCCGCGCCGCTGGGAGAGCCCCACCGCCCGCTTGCTTTTCCACACGCGTAGGCTATATTCACCCTGCCATAGCACGACCATATTCTCATGGGGGCGAAACGGATTCGACTTTGTGGGGTGAGCGTGAGCGGCATGCCGAGGTTGTCAGGAGGCCTCGTTAAACACCTGGCAAAAACATAACTGCGAATCAAGAACTCGCACTCGCGGCTTAATTGTCCGCGACGTTCCGCCGGCGACACCTGCTAGCGGGGTCGGAACGACGATAGCAGGTTAGTCTGTGGATGTTGTCTTCAGGTCCATGGGCGAAACACTAACTGGAGGCTGGCGCGGCGGGTGGCCTGTCCATTGGCAGCACGCCGGGCGAGACCCAAAGATGGAATAAGCATGTAGTCACTTGCGTGCGCTTTGCAGAGGACGTGGGTTCAACTCCCACCGCCTCCACCATTTTCAGGGCTGCGAACCGGTGCCTTGAGGACGGCAGAACATCTTACGGATGACCGTCATGTTTGAGCGAAAAACCAGACGTCGCGACCGACTCCGAGCACAGACATTCCCGCCGTCGTGGCGGGCCATCCTGCGGCAAAACGTCTCCTATTACGAACGGCTCACCCCGCCGGAACGTGAGCAATTACAGGGCGACATCCAGGTATTCATTGCAGAGAAGAACTTTGAAGGATGCGGTGGCCTGGAAATCACTGAGGAGATCAAGGTTACCATCGCCGCGTACGCTTGCATTCTGCTGCTGAATCGCCCGCACGACTACTATCCCCGCTTGCAATCCATCCTCGTGTATCCCGATGCCTATCCGGTGCCGGTGCTGCGAATGGCGCCGGGAAATATCGCGGTCGAGGGTCACGAAATGCGCGCCGGCGAATCCTGGCGGACCGGGGCCGTGGTGCTGTCATGGAATCACGTACTGCGTCGCCCGGCCGCGGTCACCGAGGGTCGGAATGTGGCGCTCCATGAGTTCGCGCATCAACTTGACCAGGAAAACGGCTCTACGGACGGCGCTCCGGTTTTGCCGACGACCTCCCAATACGCCACCTGGGCTCGCGTTCTCGGAAGTGAGTTTGAAACCTTGTCCAATCAAACTGCCGCTGATCAGCCGACGCTCATCGACAAGTATGGCGCAACCGAACCGGCCGAGTTCTTCGCTGTCGTCACGGAATATTTCTTTGAGAAGTCGCTCCAGCTCAAACAGCGGCATCCCGAGCTTTACGAGGAGTTGAGACGCTTCTACCGCCAGGACCCCGCCAGCACGGACAGCGTCGAATCGCAAACACGCCACGCTGGAAAATAATGCACCCCAACTGTCACTCAGTCCAGTTGGGGTGCATGGAACTGCTCTCGTTGCTCAAGTAAGGCTTACTTCCGCTTCTGCGCCGCCTTGATCTTGGCCCAACGAGCGCGCTGTGCTGCCGCGATCCTCTCGCGAGCGGCGGCCGAAAACTTCGGCTTGCGACGGGTCACTAACTTTGCGGCCGTTGGTCCTCCGTCAAGAAATGAAAGTGCCTTGAGCGCAAGGTTGAGTTTTTCGAGTTCCTGCTCCGTGCGCCTGCGCTGAATCTGCAACTGCTGAACAACTTGATTGATACTAGACATGATCCTCCAGGATTGGTTATTGCTTATTGACAACTCACGCTACTCGGCATTGTAGCAAGGTCGTAACATTACTTCAACTGTTTCGAATGGCGTCCGGGTATAAGGATCAACTCGTCGGTGGAGTTTGATTTCATCCGCAACGGGACTATAATGTAGGAAGAAACCAAGGAAATGTGGGGAGACAGCGATGAATAAGGCGACTTTATTGATGATGGCTGCCGCGGTGACGCTCATGGGGATTGGCTGCGAGACCCCGCATCGACGGCCCCCCCCGCCGTCTCCTCCCCAGTATCGCGGTCAGCCGATGGGTTTGCCGGACATCAAAATGCTTGCCAAATCGGGCGTCAGCGACGAGGTCATCCTCAGCCAGATTCGCAACTCGCATACCGTCTACCACCTTGGCGCAGCGGAGATTTTGGACCTGAAGGATGCCGGCGTGAGCGAGAAGGTGATCGACTTCATGATCAACACCCCGAGCCTGTATCGTTCCTCACGCCCTCCGCCGCCACCGCCGTCTTATTGAAGAACGGCTCGTTGCCATTCGTTCGACGCTTTGCGCTAGTGTAAGCCGCGTGGGTTGGCGCGGTTTCGGGAGCGGATTGGCGGTTGTGCTGTCGAGCCGATAGGGATGTTGAAACACGGTTTCATGTTCGTTTACAAGTGGCTAAGGAATCTGCTTTCGGTGACGGTGGCAGTGGTGGTCTTGCTGCTGCCGGGACTGACAACCATAAGAGATCTTGCGGATCCCGGCGTCAGGCGGCCGGGGATCCCGGATAAAGCGTGGCGGATGCATCGTTATCTGACGCCGCTCATCCAGCAGTGGGCGCGGGAGCGCATCGCGTCCAAGCGGGCGGCGCATTTGAATCTCTACGATGTTCCCAGTACCGAGTGGCCGATGTTCACATGCGTGTTTTATCTGCGGGCGACCGAGGCTTTGCAGGCAGCATGGGAGAAGGATCATCGACTGTCCCGCCAGTCGCCGTTGACCTGCTCGCGGGACGCGATTGAGGCCGCGAAGGATCTGCTCCTGGATCCCAACCATCATACGTGGGTGCGGCAGCATTGGGGTGACGACTACTGGCACACCCAGAATGTGTTCTTTCGATCGTTGGTCATTTCGGGAATCACGAGCTACGAGCAACTCGACGAGCGCGGTCAGTACCGACCGCTCCTGCGGGATCAGGTGGACACGTTGTCGGCGTCGCTGGATCACTCAAAACTGGGCTTGTTGGAAGATTACCCGAATGAATGTTATCCGATTGATGTGCTGGCGGCGATTGCGTGGATCAAACGTGCGGATGAATTGCTCGGCATCGATCGTACGGAATTCTATGCGCGGTCGTTGCGGGCTTTCGTCGGGGCGCAGTCGGATGGACGGGGATTGGTTCCCTACACAGTCGATTACTTACGAGGGAGGGTGGACGAACCGTCGCGCGGGATTGGCAATTCGCACGTCCTGATGTCGGCCCCCGATCTGTGGCCCGTACAGGCGCAAACCTGGTACGATCTTTATGAAAAACATTTCTGGCAGGAACGTTGGTGGGCGAACGGCTTTCGCGAGTACCCAAAGGACATTACGAATTACAGTTGGTACGATGTGGATTCGGGGCCGATCATCGACGGCTTCAGCATTTCTGGCAACGCGTTCGCGGTCGCTGCGTCTCGGGTCAACGGCCGTTTCGATCATGCCTTCACCATCAGCGCCCAGGTGCTGACCGCGTGCTGGCCACTGCCAAACGGCCTGCAACTTGGTCCGCGCGTCATCTCACTGGCCGCTGGCGATCATGCACCTTATCTCGGTGAATCCGCGATCATGTTCTTTCTCACGCAAAATCCAAAAGAAGGCGTCCAGGTTAGAACTGGCGGACACCTGGTTGGCTCCGTGTACCTTGGTCTGTTATTCTACATCGGATTTGGCGGGCTCATGCTGTGGTTGTCCATACGCGATATGCGAAAGTTGTGGCGGGAAAGACGTCCCATGAAGAAAGGTACGGAGGCAAACACCGATGTACCCAGAAGATGAATCTATCACGCAGATCCTGACGGATGTCGGCTTGATTTCACGCGCCGATCTGGCGCAGGCCAAAGAGCAATCGAAAGTTGCCAGCAAAAGCGTCGTGCAAATACTACTGGAGACGGGGCGACTGACGGAGATGGACATTACGAAAGCCCTGGCGAGCCAGTTCGGCCTCGACACGGTGGACCTGAACAAATACGAAGTTCCTCCGGATGTTCTCGCGCTGGTGTCGCGCGGCATAGCCCGTCAATGGAAGGTTCTTCCTATCTTCAAGCATGGAAATCAACTGACCGTCGCCATCGCCAATCCACTGGACATGGAGGCAGTGGATAAACTGGGCGAATCGCTCTCGCTGACCATCCAGCCGGTGGTGTCCTGTCTCTCCGATATCGAAGCGGCGCTGGACAGATACTACGGTCGCTGAGGATCTGTCGCCCGCTTTCGCCCGGCAGCAAGATTTGCATTGATTTTATTGTCTGTTTCCACGAGACGTTAGGGCCAATGAGGTGGTTGGCGGCTTTCTACACGGTCGGACTATGCTGTGCCCTGTCAGTGGCCGCGTTGGCGGCGGACTCCGGGCCGGTCGAGTCTCTCAAGAGCTTCAGCGATTTCCAGCAGGTCGATCTCAACCGTCTGCTAGCCGGCGATGTCCTTTCGGAGCGCGGTTCGTTGATGGATTTTCCCAACGGGATTTCGTCGCAAACCTGTTTCATGGTGCCCGTGTCGGCGGAAGAAACCGCGAAGCGACTGCAGTTGTGGGATCCATCACCGCATGGCGAGTTGAAGGTCTTCGCCTTTCATGCGCTCCACGCGCCGTGCGAACTGGCGGATTTTCAGCAACTGGATTTCAAGACCCGCCAGCGGTCCGTTCGCTGGCTACTGGACAAAACCATCGCTTTCACCCCTGTAAAGTCCGATCTCAATCTCACGCATGACGAAGCGCAGCAACTGGCCGCATGCGTCCAGAAGCGCGCCGATCCGCAAAAAGTGTCGGACTGCTGGGCCAAACTTCTCTTGGGCCGCGCGTCGGCTTTCCAGCAAAAGGGGCTCGACGGAGCCCAGCCGTATGATACGGTAGGAGAATCTGTCTCGCCGCCCGTTCAGTTGCGCACGATGCTGCGCGAACAACTCGCCATCGCCCGCGAGTTTTCACCGATCCTGAAGAGAATCGGGTTGTTGGGGAATGAGACCGTGCCGTCGCTGACCCCGTTCTACTACTGGACTCTTTTCGACGCCGATTATCACGGGACGATCAGTCTGGGGGCGGTGTACCAGTTGGCGGTGGGCGATCATTACCAGCTGGTGGATCTGGAGTACTACGTTAGCGGCAACTACTACACCTCGGCTACGCTTTTCGAAGTGTGGCCGGTGGAAGTCGGCGGAACGCCCGGGGCGCTCGTGTGGCGCGGTGATTTCTTTGCCGCGCCGATGCTCGCCTTCACCAAGGGGACCGAGCGAATCGCCTACGGCGCGCTTATGCTGCAGGACATCAAGAAAGAGATCCATTGCTTTCAAGATGAGGCGAAGACGAAGCGATGAAGCTTCGAATCGTCGCCACGCTCGTCCTGCTTCTGCCGGGTGCCGCCACCTGGGCGGCCAACTCGATGAGCATCTCGCAGGAGTCGGACATTGAGTACGGCTACATCGGCGGCGTGGGCACGCGCGGTGGCGGCGTGAATATCGGTTCGGTCGACGAACACAGCGCCGATCTCAAATACGTCGTTTCCCCACAGCTTAACAAAGATCTGCTGTTGCGGATCGGGTTCGAGTGGCAGCGCTTCTCTTTCGGTGTGCCCGACCATGCTCCCCTGCCCAGCGTTTTGCAGCAAGCGAGCCTGGTGCTGGGGTTCGACTATCAAGTTGCGGACGAATGGCTGATGCGCGTGGAAGTACAGCCTGGGATCTACAGTGATTTCCGGGACATAAAGTTGCGCGACGTGGACGCGCCGTTGGTCATTGGCGCGGCGTATTTGGCCAGCGCCGATTTGCAGTGGTTCTTCGGGTTGAGAGTCGACGTGCGCACCCAGTACCCCGTCTTGCCGGCGGTAGGCGTCCGTTGGAAGTTTTCCGACGAGTGGACATTGGACTTCATGCTGCCCAAGCCGCGGCTGGAATACGACGTGAACGACAAACTCCAACTCTACCTCGGCGCGGAGATCCAGGCAGGGACATTCGCTGTGGGACAGAATTTTGGCACTCCGCGCGGCCAGCCAAAACTGGACAACGCCATCGTGGACTATCTGGAGCTTCACCTCGGTTCGGGCTGCTCGTGGAAGATAACACCGACCGTCACGATCGAGGCGGAGGCAGGCTTCATGCCCTACCGCAGCTTCGATTTCTTCGATCCGAACATCGTCTTTCGGAGCCACAACGCCCCATACGGCCAGATCGCCTGTCACGCCCGGTTCTAATCAAGCTTTCCCCCGTCAGAGCAATTCCATCTGCGCGCCCCGGGGGCGACGAAAAGCCGCTGTTGAAAGCTGCGGCCCGTGTTCGGGAATGCCGGCCCGGCGGCAGGCAACTGCAAACATTTTCGCCATTTGTTCGGCGAGAATCCCTTTTCCCTGCATGCGCGAGCCGAAATCGGGATCATTCAATTTTCCGTCGCGGATCGCGCGGATTTGCGCGAGCACTTTCTCTTTGCGGTCGGGGAAATGCCGCTCCAACCACTGTTGAAACAAGTCGCTCACGCCGTACGGCAGGCGGATCGGCACCATGCCGGCGCAGCAAGCGCCCGCTTCCGCCGCCGCCTTGAGGATGGCGGGCAACTCGTGGTCGGTAAGTCCGGGAATCACCGGCGCCACCATCACCCCCACGGGCACGCCGGCTTTTGTTAGCTCGCGGATCGCCCGCAGACGCGCGGCGGGCTGCGCGGTGCGCGGTTCCATGATGCGGGCCAGGTCGGCATCCAGCGTGGTGATGGAGAGAAACACGGCGGCGGCGTGGTCGCGCGCCAGGTCGGCCAGCAGGTCGATGTCTCGCGTGACCAGGAGGTTTTTCGTGACAATCGCGACCGGATTGCGGAATTCAGCGAGCACCTGCAAACACTTGCGGGTGACCTGGAGCCGTCGTTCGATGGGTTGGTAGCAATCGGTGACGCCGCTCATGGACAGCACCTGCGGCTTCCACTTCGGTGCCGACAATTCACGACGCAACAAGTCGGGCGCGTCCTCCTTGACGACGATTTTTGTCTCGAAGTCGAGCCCGGCGGAAAAACCGAGGTACTCGTGATAAGGCCGGGCGTAGCAATAGACGCAGCCGTGCTCGCAGCCGCGGTAGGGATTGATGCTCGCTTCGAAGCCGATATCGGGGCTGGTGTTGCGGGTGATGATGGAGACGCTGGCATCGCGATAAAACCGCGTCTTCGGCGCGGGATCGTCCGGCTCGTTCCACTCCGCGTCGCGTTCGTAGGCGGTAGGTTTGAAGCGATTGGAAGGATTCTCCGCCGCCCCGCGCCCATGAATGGATTGTCCCGCGCTCATCACCACGACGATAGCACGTGCGGTTTGTCTGTCAAAATCAAGCGGGCTGAACCTCGATCGAGTTCACTTCCCCAGAGCGCACGCGCACTGCGACAGTCATCGGGCGGCAGCACACTTCGCAGTCGATGATAAACTCCGAACCGTCTTCGCTCGGGTCGAACGAAACCTCGAAATCTTCCCCGCAATGAGGACAGGTGATTGTGAGAAATTCGCTCATTATCCGAATTCTAGCGTACCAGAGCAGTCGAAGCCATCCCGACGGTAACTGCAGCCAGCGGCGCCGATTTGAAATGTGTAAGTACTTATTGTCAAGTAATTTAGACAACAAATTGGCTGGTCTGTAGACCTTGTGGTATGTTATACTATGCCCGCAGGGTAGGAAGATTGTTATGGACGAGAAAATTCCAGAGGTGACCCAGTCGCATGAGACGGCAGTGGTGACGTCTCCTTCGACCCAGGCATCTCGCGAGGTGCCGAAAGCTCCCAAGCTCGAGGAGATTCGGCGCAAGTCCGCGGACTATCTGGAAACTGTCAGCAGCGGGAAGAAACTCGATCCTGAAGACAAGAATCGCATCATCACCCACACGCTGGAGAATTTCGACGACTACTTTAACCGCGGCTTTCTCCACTACCGCAAATCCGTCGCGGAAGCCGAGGACTTTGCGGCCATCGAATGGACCGGCCAAGGTTCGATCATCGAGGACATCATGGGCCGCAAGTTCATCGATTGCCTCGGCGGTTTCGGCGTTTACAACATGGGGATTCGCCACCCGAAAATTATCGCGGCCGTCAAGGCCCAGCTTGAACGGATGCCGCTTTCTTCCCAGGAATTACTCGACCCGTTGCGCGGTTTTCTCGCCGAGTTATTGGGCGAACTCGCGCCGGGCGACCTGCAGGAATGTTTTTTCATCAGCAACGGGACGGATGCCGTCGAGGGCGCGCTGAAGCTGGCACGGCTCTACACGAAGAAGGCCGGCTTCATCTCCACCACGGGCGGTTTCCATGGCAAATCGATGGGCTCGCTTTCCGTGATGGGACGCGCGGTGTATCGCAAGCCGTTCCAACCGCTGTTGTCGGACGTCTATTTCGTGGACTACGGCGACATTAAGGACCTCGAACGCGAACTCAAGAAGCTCACCGATCTCGGCGAGGACGTCGCCGCGATCATCCTGGAACCCGTCCAGGGCGAGGCGGGCGCGGTGGTGCCGCCGGACGATTATCTGCCCCGCGTACGGCAGCTCTGCGACGAGTTCGGGGTCCTGCTGATCCTTGACGAAGTGCAGACCGGCATGGGCCGCACGGGTCGGGTGTTCGCCTGCGAACATTGGAATGTGGTGCCAGACATCCTTTGCCTCGGGAAAGCTCTCGGCGGCGGCGTGATGCCGCTCAGCGCGTTCATGAGCACGCCGAAGATCTGGAAGGTGCTTGAGGACAATCCATTTCTTCACAGCTCCACCTTCGGCGGCAATCCACTCGCTTGCGCCGCCGGCATCGCCGCGATCAATGTCTTGCTTGAGGAGGACCTCGCGCAGCAGGCCGCCGAGAAGGGCAACTACCTGATGAAGCGCCTCGGTTCGCTGCAGGCGTTATACCCCGACATCCTCAAACAGGTGCGGGGCAAAGGACTGCTAATCGGAATGGAATTTACGGATCGTTTCATTGGTTATCGTGTGGCCGCGGCCCTGTTCAAGCGTGGCGTGCTCGTCGCGGGCACGCTTCTCAGCGCCCGTACCCTTCGCATCGAGCCCGCGCTCAACATCAGCTACGCGCTTCTCGACGAGATGCTCGACAAGCTGGCGGACGCGTTGAAGCAGATCGAGAAGCAACTTGAGAAAGAAGCCAGGGAAAAGGCGCCCAAAGACAAAGACGCCAAGGAATCGAAGGACGGCAAAGACGGCAAAGGAGATTAGGCGATGAGACACCAGTGGGTCGGGGGCCAATGGCTCAAATCCAACCGCGATCGCATCCCCGTTGTCAATCCCGCCACCGAACAAGTCATCGACCACATTCCACGCGGCACTGCCGCGGATGCCGGTCGAGCCGTTCAAGCTGCCCGCGAAGCCTTCAAAACATGGCGCTGGATGCCCGCCGTAGAAAAGGCGCAACTACTCCACGCCATTGCCCGCGATCTGCGGGCTCGTCAGAAGGAACTGGCAACCGTCATGACGGAGGAGGGCGGCAAACCCTTCTGCGAAAATCGCGATGAGGTCGAATGGGTGGCGGCGTGTTTTGATTACTACGCCGAAATTGGACGCAATTCGCGCGGCAGTTCGCTCCCGCCAGTCGCCCATCACCAGGTCAACTTCACGATCAAGGAACCATACGGCGTGGTGGTCGGCATCATTCCGTGGAACTATCCGTTGCTGCTGATGGCGTGGAAGGTCGCGCCCGCGTTGATGGCCGGCAACACGGTCATCGTCAAGCCGAGCGAGGAAACGCCGCTTTCCACTCTCGACATCGCTGGCATCTTTGGCGCGTATCTTCCCAAGGGCGTCGTCAACATTGTAACGGGTTTCGGCGAAGAAATCGGTGAAGCGCTGGTGAAGCATCCCGGCACGGACTTGATCGCGCTGACCGGCTCCGTGGAAACGGGCAAGCACGTCGGCCAGCTCTGCGCGGCGCAAGTGAAGAAGTTCCACGGCGAACTCGGGGGCAACGATCCGTTCATCGTTTGCGGCGATGCGGACCTGGAGATTGCGAGCCGTGCGTGTTGTTGGGCCGCCTTTCTCAACACCGGCCAGGTTTGTACCAGCGCCAAGCGCATCTACGTGTTCGACGACATCGCGGACAAGTTCACCCAACAGGTTGTCAACGTTGCGAAATCGCTGCGGCTGGGAAATGGACTCGATCCCGACACAGATATTGGCCCGCTGACCAACTGGAAGCAATTGGCGGATGTCGACTCACGCGTAAAGGACGCGGTGCGTGATGGCGCGAAGGTGCTTTGCGGCGGACGTCGCTCGCCGAAGTTCAAGAAAGGGTTTTTCTACGAGCCGACCGTCATGGTGAACGTGAAACAGAAGATGCGGCTGGTCCACACCGAGACTTTTGGGCCGATTTTGCCCATCATGCGCGTCAAGGGAATCGACCACGCCATCGAGTTGGCCAACGACAGCACGTATGGCCTCGGCGCGAACATTTACACGAACAATATGGAATGGGCGATGGCAGCGATGGAGCGGATCACGGCCGGCACGTTCTGGATCAACGACCCGCTCACCGACAACGATGCTGGTCCGTTCGGCGGCATGCGCCAGACGGGCCACTCGCGCGAACTGGGCGAGGAAGGCATCGATGAGTTCCGCGAAACAAAGCACGTGCATCTCGATTACAGACAGGAACTCAAGCCGTATTGGTACAACAAGCAATACAATAAGGGCGCACCGGGTGTTTAACGGGAGGGGACATGGGGCAAGGAATTCCCCATGTTCATGGATTCTAAACTTCCTTGCGGTGCTCTTCGTTTTTGCGGCCTCGTTACTCTCTACAGGCTGTACTGTTGTGGAGCATGTCGGCATCGCTCTGCTTTACAAGAGGGCGCCGCTGCCGGACGTGCAAGTGAAGTATGATGTGCCTTATGTCGACCACAGCCTGCTCGCGAAACAGCGGCTGGATTTGTTTCTTCCAAAAGGAACGAACTGGCCGGTAATTATCTTTGTGCATGGTGGAAATTGGGACGCGGGCGACAAGGGTCTGCGGGTTGGCGGGGCGGATGTCTATGGCAACATCGGACGCTTCTATGCTGCGCGAGGCATTGGCGTCGCCGTGATCAATTACCGCCTGCAACCAACGGTCAATTGGCGCGAGCAGGTCAAGGATGTGGCGGCGGCAACGGCTTGGATTCACGCCCACATTGCGGAGTACGGCGGAAGCCCCCACCGGTTATTCCTGGGTGGGCATTCCGCAGGCGCGCAGCTTGCATGCCGAGTGGCGCTGGATTCTCGGCCATTGGCCGAGCAGGGGTCTTCTCCTTCGATTATCAGTGGCGTGATTTCGGTTAGCGGTGCAGGACTCGACCTGGCGGATCAGAAAACCTACAACCTAGGTGCGAAACGGGCCTATTACACCGCTCGATTTGGTGGTAAAGATCCCCGCGAAATCTGGGAGCAACAGGCATCACCGGTAGGTTATGTCACCTCGAATGCTCCGGCATTTCTGATCCTGTACGCGGCGGGGGAGAGCAAGGCACTGCAACGCCAATCACAACGGCTAAGCGAAGTCCTCGGGAAGGAGCGGGTCCCCTATCGGCTTGTCGTCGTGCCGGGTCAAAGTCATGAGCGCATGGTTCTTACTCTAAGCCGGCCGGATAGCAGATCGGCGAGTGCCATTCTCGATTTCATTTACGAAACGGCGCAAGAGAACTTCGAAGGGCAACTAGTGAACGGACTGACGCATGTTGATCCTGGCAGTTGATCTGGGAACCACGGGCAACCGTGCGATCGTTTTCGACCACGAAACACGCGTGGTGGCGAAAAGCTATCGGGAGTTTCGACAGCTCTTTCCGCAGCCCGGGTGGGTCGAGCACGATCCCGCGGAAATCTGGGAGAGCACGCGCGCCGTGATCGCGGAGGCGGTGGCCCAGGTGGACGCTGGGCAGATTGCGGCGGTGGGTGTCACCAACCAGCGGGAGACCGTCGTTTCATGGGATCCGAGGACGGGGGAACCCTTGCACAATGCCATCGTCTGGCAGGACCGTCGCACCAGCGCACGCTGCGCGGATATTAAACGCGAAGGTTTTGAAAAAGAAATCCACCAACGTACCGGCCTGGTCTGTGATCCGTACTTCTCGGCGACCAAAATCGAATGGCTGCTCCAAAACGTTCCCGCCACGCGCCGCGGGGTTTTTGGGACGGTTGATTCCTGGATCCTGTCGAAGCTCACCGGCGGTCGGATCCACGCCACGGATGTGAGCAACGCCTCGCGCACGATGCTCTTCAATCTCCAGGAGCGCCGCTGGGATGACGAATTATTGAAGTATTTTGGTGTTTCCAGAGAAACACTGCCCGAAGTGCGACCAAGTTCTGGGGAGTTTGGCATGATGGATCCGGGCTTGTTCGGGTTTTCCGCCCCGATTTGCGGCGTCGTGGGCGACCAGCAAGGCGCGATGTTTGCGCAGGGTTGCTACGAGCCGGGGATCATCAAGAACACCTACGGCACCGGTTTGTTCCTGATGATGAACACGGGAAGAACACCCCGGGTTTCAGAGCATTTACTCTCCACGATTGCCTGGCAGATTGGCGACCGGGTTGACTATGCGCTGGAAGGCAGCGTCTTCGTTGGCGGCGCGGCCATTCAATGGCTACGCGATCAATTGCAGATCATCACGTCCTCTCACGAGACAGAATCGCTGGCCGCCAGTCTCTCCTCCAACGACGGCGTATACTTTGTTCCGGCGTTGACGGGACTTGGCGCGCCGTATTGGGACGCCGCCGCGCGCGGGGCGATCATTGGGCTCACCCGTGCGACCACCAAGGCGCACCTGGCCCGTGCTACGCTGGAGGCGATTGCCTACCAGACACGGGACCTCGTGGAGACGATGTGCACGGAACTGGACACGCCACTACGCAAGCTGCAAGTGGACGGCGGCGCTTGCGCCAACAACTTCCTGATGCAATTTCAGGCAGATATTTTGGGTGTGCCTGTCGAGCGGCCCGTGGTAATTGAAACGACCGCGTTGGGCGCGGCCGGTTTGGCGGGACTTCACGCCGGGGCGTGGTCGAGTCCGTCCGACTTCCTGTCCCATCGCGTCGTCGAACGCGTGTTTCAACCGGCGATGGCCGCGCCGCTGCGCGTGAGTTTGTACGCGAAATGGAAGGAAGCGGTGGCGCGTTCGCGTAGCTGGGCGCAGTGAGAGGACGCTAACCAACGGCGTGATTCTTTCCGCCTTGCTTGTCTCTTCGTAAAACCTGATATACGTATCAGCAGCTTGCATAGAGGCTGTTAGCGGTTGGCGTTGTATTATCCGACGGGAGGACGACGAGATGAAGACTTACAAGAACTACGTCAACAACGAATGGGTCAGCGGCGCCGGTACCCGTGACGTTTTCAATCCCGCCACGGGCGAGCCGTTCGCGGTTGTCCCGGAGGCGGACAAGGCGGACGTGGATCGTGCCGTGCAAGCCGCGCGCGTGGCGTTCGACACGACGAACTGGCGCGATTCCTCCCAGGCGATGGCCCGTGGCCGGGTGCTGTTCAAGATGGCCGAACTCGTTCGCAAGAACGCCGCGATGCTTGCTGAATTGGAAACGCTGAACTGCGGCAAACCCATCGTCGAAAGCGAATTCGACATGAACGACGTCGCCACGTGTTTCGAGTATTTCGGCGGCTTAGCGACAAAAATCCACGGAGAAACGCTCTCCGTTCCCGACAACGCGCTGAACTTCACCTTGCGCGAAGCCGTCGGCGTCGCCGCGCTCATTATTCCCTGGAATTATCCCCTCCTGATGGCGGCTTGGAAACTTGGCCCCGCGCTGGCGGCGGGTTGCGCCGTGATTCTCAAGCCCGCTGAGCAAACACCGCTCACCGCCCTCGAATTCGCGAAGCTGGTGCAGAAACACATCCCCGAATTGCCGGCGGGCGTTTTCAATGTCGTGACCGGCGACGTGGTGGCGGGCCGGGCGCTCGTCGAATCGGCGCACGTGGACAAGGTCGCGTTCACGGGTGGCGCCGACACCGGCAAGGCAATTCTGCGCAGCATCGGCAGCACGCACCTGAAGAAGGTTTCGCTCGAACTCGGCGGCAAATCGCCCAACATCTTTTTCGCCGACGCCGATCTCGATGCCGCCACCGATGGCGCGCTGTTCGGCGTCTTCATCAACCAGGGTGAAGTGTGCAGTGCGGGATCGCGCGTGCTCGTGCAACAGGACATCTTCAAGAAGTTCATGGATCGCATGA
>JBGOTY010000050.1:0-14067 GCA_041476745.1 Verrucomicrobiia bacterium
CAGGCCGGCAACGTCACCAGTTGCGAACTCATCATGGACAAATTCACGGGCAAGTCCCGCGGGTTTGCGTTCGTCCAGATGGGCACGCAGGAAGAAGCCAACAAAGCCGTGACCGATTTCAACGGCAAGGAACTGGACGGTCGTGCGCTCACCGTAAACGAAGCCCGTCCCCGTGAGGAACGTCCCCGCGGTGACTTCGGCGGCGGCGGTGGTGGCGGATTTGGCGGTGGTGGCGGTCGTGGTGGCGGCGGCGGCGGCAAACGCGACTTTGGTGGCGGCGGTCGCGGTCGTCGTTAAGGCTCGCAGAACCACAAGAAAGTAATTACGCAAAGGGTGTCCGGCGAAAGCCGGGCGCCCTTTTTCTTTTTTGTAGGGCAGGCGCCACTCGTCGTCGCGAATGGGATTCGTTTGTCGTGACGAAACATTTTCACGATTTCAATTGTTACAGGATTGTAATCTATTTATGCGGTCTTGGTAGCTTGACACGCGGAGAAACCGCAGTTAGCATCCGCGGTCAGGGGATCAGAGGGACAGGCAGTCTGTGCCGCATCGCGCGTGTTACAACTCTGCCCAGTTAACAAAAAAAACAATCCTGGGAGGATTCGGAATGAAAGCAATTCGCATAGCAGTTGTAGCGGGGGTATTGGTTGGCTTGGTGGCAGCGACCGTTCACGGCGGTTTGATTAGTGCGCACATCAGCGGGAAGAGAACAGAACTGAAAAGCGGGGTGGTCACCACGAAGACCTTCTCCGATAAGGACCTTATCAGTCTCGTCACAACCAGCAAGACGGCGAAGCTGGTAATTGATGACAGCGACGGGGATTTTGATGTGGTTGACAAATGCGGGAACCTCATCAGCAATGTGACGACCCAAGTAGGCGTTATCCTGGATTTGGGCCCGGACGCAAACAGCAACGAGGTCGAAGCCGTGGTGTTGTCATTCCAAGGCACCGGCGACACGAACGGAACCGCAGTCGTCACCATCTCGACCAGCCATAAGTTCAAGGCAACCTCCAACTTCCAACTCGTGATTGGTGGGGACATCTTTACCGGCAAGATTACGACGAGTTCGGCGTTTAAGGCGCCAAGTAGCTGCCCATAATAAGTTGTTCGTCGCGCAAGAGGCGGTGGATCGATTCCACCGCCTTTTGTTTTTGTGATGGCCGATGCGAGGCGCAGGGGCGCTCTCGTCCCCGCAGCCGTCAATGCGCCAGGGGATTTGCGGTGGGAGTCTGGTCGGTTTTTTGCGCCAAGGCATCTTGAGCCGCCTGCCTGATTTCCGCGTCGCCGTCGGAAAGAAGCTGTTGGAGGGTTGGCACAGCCCAAGTATCGTCATAATCTGCCAGGACGGCGATGGCCGCCTTCCGCAACTCCTGGGGTTGGCTTGGATCGATGCCCTGTACGATAAGTTGATAGGACGAAGGGTCATCGAGGTTGAGGAGATTATTGAGAATGTCGATCTTTACTTCAATGCTCCGTTCTTGATGGAACATCACCCCCAAAGCCTCCACCACCTCGCGGACCGGCACATCGTCGTCGACCAGGTTGGCGATATCATCCGCCAGGGCGCTACGATCGTCTTTGCTGTCCAGCGATGAGTACTGCTTGAGCGCGGCCTGCAACCGTGGATGCAGATGCTGGATGAGTACGGTCTGCGCCATATCGGACACATTCGTTGAATTGGCCTGCAGCGGGAGTACTGGAGGCCCTTGATCAACGGGAACCGGCGCGCTACCGGGCAATTCGCTCCGTTGCGCTCGCTCTGGCTGAGGGAGCCGGGGAGGATGGAGTCGGTCCGGTTCAGCCGGGAAGTCTGGTCTTCTTGCACCCGAATTGCCACGACCTCCCGCGAAACCCCAGACCACGATGACACCGGTAACAAAGCCGCAAGCAAAAATGATCAAGGCTCTTCGCATTGGTGGCAACATCCGAAACGGGGAACGTGCTGTCAATCTTCAATTGCGATGGCGTGCTACAACAAGGCCAGCATCTCTTTCGGTTTTGCGACGATGTGTTCCGCGCCGCTCTCAACCAACTCTTCACGGCCGCGAAAACCCCAGAGGACGCCGACCGGGTGCATGCCCGCTGCGCTGGCGGTGCGCATGTCGGTGTTGGTGTCGCCGAGATAGAGCCATTGCGCGGGCGGCACGCCGAGTTCCTGCGCGATCCTCAGCGCGGCGGTCGGATCGGGTTTCAGCGGCACATTGGGCAATTGACCGCGCACGACTGCGAAGGGTGATGGATTGAAATAGTGCGCGATCATTCGCTTCGTAAAAACGTCAGGTTTATTGGACAGCACCGCCAGGCTAGAGTGGCGCTCCGCCAGCGCCGAAATCAGTTCGGGGATACCCGGGTAGAGCTTCGTCAGGTCAAAGCAGTGCGCGTCGTAATGTTCGCCCATCAAGCGCAAGGTTTCGTCCACCAGATTCTGCTTGTTCGCGGGCAGGGCGCGGGCGCAAAGCTCGCGCGCGCCGTCGCCGACGAAGTAGCGATAGCTTGCCGGCGGATGCGTGGGGCAACCGAGTTGCGCCAAGGCCCGGTTGGTGGCGTTCGCCAAATCAGCCAGCGAATCAGCCAGCGTTCCGTCGAGATCGAAGAGAACCGCGCGGAGGTCGTGCTTCACGAGGGCATGGTACTCAAGGACGTGGTGAGGGGCGATTTTTTTGTTGTTGTGGCGGCTGCGCGCTTGCTACGGTCAACGCCATCAACAAGGGAGAACGAGAGATGAAGACATTTCGGATTTGCACAGTGATCGTGGCGACGGTGTGCCTGACGGCACCGGCGGTCTTCGGACAACGGATGTTTGGCGGCGTCCGCGATTTCGGCAACGCCCAGATGGCGAGAATTTTCGGCAAGAACGACGCGTTCACGGCCACTGCGGACATGACGATCGTGGACAAATCGCGCAGCGAACCGCTGGAGATGTCGGCCGCCTATGCGGTCCTTAAAGGCAATGTACGCACCGAGGCGGACATGTCGACCATGAAAGGCGTGAACATGTCGCCCGAGGTAGTCGCGCAGATGAAACAGATGGGCATGGATCGCACGATCAGTATTTATCGGGGCGACAAGAAGGTGATGTACCTGGTATATCCGGGGCTCAAGGGTTATTGCGAAATCGATCCCTCAAAGGCGTCGCCGACGAACAAGACCGACCAGAAAGAGCCCAAGGTTGAGATCACCGCGATTGGCAAGGAAACCGTGGACGGGCATCCCTGCGTCAAAAACAAGATCACCATTACTACCGACGACGGCAACCCTCACGAAATCATCGCGTGGAAGGCCAGCGACCTGAATGACTTCCCGATCAAAACCGAGATCCAGTCCGGGGGCGCGACCATCACGACCCACTTCCGCGACGTCAAGATGTCGGCGCCTGCCGCGTCGCTGTTCGATCCGCCGAGCGATTTCAAGGCGTACGACAGCCTGCAGGAAATGATGATGGCCAATATGCAGCGGATGATGCCACCGGGTGCGGGACAACAAGGCGGTATGCCTGCGCAAGGTGGCAACCGATAGTCTTCTCATGAAAAAACCGACCCAACAAACGTGGGGCGGTCGCTTCTCGGCCGGGCCGGCGGAAACCGTCAAGGCTTACACGGAGAGCGTCAGCTTCGATTGGCGGTTGTTCAACCACGACATTGCGGGGTCCATCGCGCACGCGAAAGGGCTCGCGAAGGTCGGCCTGCTCACCCGGGCGGAGGTGAAGAGGATCGAGCGCGGCTTGCGCGCCATCCAACACGAGATTGAATCCGGCAAATTCAAGTGGGATTTTGACTGCGAAGACGTCCACATGAACATCGAGTCGGCGCTGGTCCGCAAGATTGGCGCAGTGGGTAAGAAGTTGCATACGGGCCGCAGTCGCAACGACCAGATCGCCACCGACATTCGGCTCTGGCTCATCTCGAAAATCCGTGCCACAAATTTCGAAATTCGAAACTTGCAGGGCGCGCTCGTTGCCTTCGCGGAGAAGGAGTGCGACACGGTCATTCCGGGCTACACGCACCTGCAGCGAGCCCAGCCCGTGTTGCTGGCGCACCATCTTCTTGCGTACGTGGAAATGCTGGAGCGCGATGCCGGACGGTTTGCCGACTGCTCCAAGCGCGCCAACGTTTGCCCGCTCGGCTCCGGCGCGATTGCCGGCAGCACGCTCAAGCTCGACCGCGAGTATGTGGCGAAGCTGCTCGGATTCGCGGGTGTCACGCAGAACTCGATGGACGCCGTCAGCGACCGCGATTTCATCGTGGAATTTCACGCGGCGGCGGCGCTCACGGGCGCGCACCTGTCGCGGTTGGCGGAAGACCTGATCCTCTGGTCGAGCGCGGAGTTTGGTTTCATCACAATTGCCGACGCCTACACGACGGGTTCGTCGCTGATGCCGCAGAAGAAGAATCCTGATATCGCGGAGTTGGCGCGCGGCAAAACGGCGCGGCTCTACGGCAACCTCGTGCAGGCGTTGACGCTCCTGAAATCGCTGCCGCTGACGTACAACCGCGACCTTCAGGAAGACAAGCAACCATTGTTCAAGTCGGCGGACATTTTACTCTCCACACTGCACATGGTGGCGGAAATGACGCGCCACATCCACGTGAACCATGTCAAATGCGAAGCCGCCGCCAGCGACCCGATGATGCTCGCGACCGACCTCGTTGATTTCCTCGTGATGAAAGGGATGCCGTTCCGCGAAGCCCATCACGCCGTCGGCGCGCTCTGCGCCGAGGCGGAGAAGACCCACAGTTCGTTGCCCAAGCTCGCCGCCAAGAAATACGGCCCCGCCGCTGGCAAGGTATTCGACGTCCGTCGTGCCCTGGCCGCCCGCATCGCCATCGGCGCACCGTCGCCGAAGAATGTGGCGGCCCAGATCAAGCGGTGGAAGAAGTTGCTGTAGGGACTGGAGCGTCTCACTCAACACACTCGGCTCGATCCCGCTTTCAAGAATCTGCGGTCAAAGTCGGTGTCTACAAGACCGTTATTGGGGAAGTTTATTTCAGGGCGCTTGACGAGAGAATTTCCGGTCAATCATTTCTGCGCATTCTTGGTTACCAGCCACCGCAACGCAGCCTGTTCGCCGAAGACCCGCGAACGGTCTGTAAAACTGATCCAATCCTGATCCGACATCGTTTGCATCAAAGGATCAGCCTGTTTGTCGAGTTCGTAGCCCGCCGCGATTTGTTGAGTGAGCTGGCTGAGTCGATCCTGAACGGTTTGTCCGTCGTTGCCGTAAGGGCTGTTGGGATCCATTGCCCGGAGTGCGTTCCGTTCGACTTTCAGGCCGAGGTCCAGATCGATCATATATTCCCCGGTGGATGCCTGCTGGCCCAGATTCACCGCCATTTGCAGGGCAGCCTGCGCGGAGGCTTCATCGCCCGTCTGTCGGTAGGAATTGGCCAGATCAACCATATCCTGGCCCAATTGTTTCAAATCTCGGAGATCCGGCAGCGCCATGGCTGTCGGCAAGAAGGCGAGCGCTTTGGCCTCGGCCACGGAGTAACCCGCAGCGAGGTACGCTTCTTCGTTGTCTTGAACACTGTTCAAGGAGTAATCCTGAAACTGCGGTTTGTCGGATGCGGTGATGAGTTCCTGCACGGCTTGATCGGTCTGCCCAACTTTGAAGTAATCGACTGCCGAAAGGTAGTTCGCCAACGCGTTATCCGGAGCGGACTGTTTGAAGGCGTCCAACCACAGGCGTCGCTGCCCGGGAGACGCGCCCTTGTTGAGAGCCGCCCAGAACGCCACTTGAGGGTCATTCGGAAACTGTTGCATCGCCTCCTCCAGCAGCGCCAGGTTGCCGGTCGTGCGATATGCGGCCAGAAGACTTGCCGCATTGCGCCGATTCGCCTTGAGGTACGATTCGACCTGCTCGGCGGTCAACTTCGGTGGTTTGTCCAAGAGGGCGTACAGATTGGTGCGCGGTAAATCTTCCGTCGCCGATGCACTGGGGAGATTGGTGACCTGCATGGGCGGCGCGGGCAGGCGAGGAGCGCGCGCGCCTTTTGCTTGTATGACACGGTTGGCAGGGCTCTTGTTGTTGGCTTGGAGTCGCGCGATTCGTTGGCGCAAAGACTGATTTTCCTCGCGCAGGTTGACCTGGGCTTGATGTTGAATCACCAGGGGTGTTAGCACGCCCGCCACGAGAATGGCGCCGATAATTCCAGCCTGAAGTTTTGTCATAGTCATCGCTTTCAGAAGGGTGAGGGTTGTTCCGGTTCCGGCCACACCAGCCAGGGCAACGCTGGAAATCGTGACCGTCAGTCCCACAGGCGCGGCAGTGACGGCCTCGGCGGTCAGGACGGTTCCCAACGCCGCCACTGGCAAGACGACGCCACGATGTTTTAGCAGGGAATGCAGTTTTTCCAAGGCCCGGTTCACTCGCATCCGCGCGGCATCTTCATTGGTTCCCAACGCTTCGCCCACCGAGCGGAAATCGTGCTGCTCGAAAAAGCGGAGGAGAATCGCGGTGCGGTCCTCACTGCCGAGCTGGGTGATGGCCTCGTCAAGAATTGGCGCAATCTGTTGCCAATCGGCTCCTGAGTCGTCCTGTAGGGTGTTCATTTCCACGGCCTCGCGTTCACGAGATTGACGGCGGCGCGCGCCGCGCGCGGCTTTGGTGGCTGCGTGATACGTGTGCTGATGCAGCCATCCGCCCAACATGACCTCCCGGGAAAGGGTGCGGCCCTTCCTCGCCAGGGCAATGAAGACCGTTTGGGTCACGTCTTCGGCCAACTGTGTATCCCCATCGACTAGGCGTAGCGCCACCGAGTAGACGAAGTTGATGTAGCGCGCGACCAATTCGCGAAAGGCCGCTTCTGAGCCGTTCGCGGCGTATTCTGTGAGCAACTGTTGGGCATCCGTCATCTTCTGTTCACTAGTAAAGCCCCGCCGGAAGGCAAAACCGAACAAAAAAACTCTGAAAGAAGTGGCGCTTATAAAGCGGGGACGAAAAGGATATGGCTGGCGCAGATTAAGCGGTGGAAGAAGTTGCTGAAGTAGTTCGGGGCAGCGGGGCTACTCGATTTCTCTTACTAAACATCGCTTTGTCTACCTTCTTGAAATTCATGGGTCAAGTTGAACCACGAGACCTTGTGCGATCTTCCACTGGAAGTTGGGTCGATCACAACAACATGTTTCTTCAGTTGCTTCTGCCTCGTGGCGTACCAAAACAGAATTGACTGAGCTTTATCCTTCATGCCCGAACCGGTTAGCCACAGCACATCATCGGCTCTCGTGCCAAGTGAGGACGAACTCCGGAATTGCTCCGAAAGTGCGCCTGCAATCAGGTCTGGCACAGAAACAAAATCCTCAATCTGGCAATTCCCATTATCGCACGAAGTAGTTCCGCATCGAAAATGGCCGAGATCGAAGTCGATGTAGCCACTGGAGATCCACACAAGCGCTTTCGTGAGGGCTGTCAGCATCCCTAGGTTGGCTGCAATCTCGTCTTGATCTGTGTACCAGAAAACATTTTGGTGCCTCTGGCCCAAGCCAGCCAAAAGGAAGCCAATTACGTGTAAAACAGTGAAAGCCTTTTCCAGTACTTCGGGCTTCCAGCTGTGAAACAAAGCAAAATCTGGATTGGTGAGGTCGAGAGGACCAGCAGGTGAGAATAAAGAGGGTGCGCCCTTGTTGATGGCCAATGAGATGGATAGGCCTTCCAATTCATCAGCTGCCTCGAGAATGGGTCTGAGAAACTCACGTCGATATCTTTCGCCGAGTTTCTTGTATGACATTCGCCGGTTGTCGGGCATGAGCTGCTGTCGCAACAACAATCTCTTCGGCTCCCATGCCGTCCACGCCTTGTCTCCCACGATAAGAAACGAGTAAACCCGATACGGTGCCTCATTAGATTCGCCACTGTAATCAGAACCAATCAAGAGAGATGTGCAGCCTTCAAACGACGGTGTTGCGGCCGGTTTGCGCGAAAACTCCATATTAAGAATGTCAAAGACTGTTCTCTGACCAACTCTAACGCTTCTCCAGTTGGGTATAGAAAGAGGCATGACTTTCCGCAGCATAGCAGTGGGGATTAATCACGGCAAGCTGTCGGACCCGTAGTTGAAACGTTGGCCCCCAAGCCCCTGTGCGATCATCATACAAGCGCCATGTGCAGTCGCTACACCCTAACCGCTGATTTGAAGAAGGTGGCGGGGAAGGAGTTTGGATTGGTGATCAGTGGCTGGTGATCAGTGATTGGGGATTGGTGGGCTGGGCGGGAAGGCGCGCCGATGCCGGAGGGGGAGGGAATTACCCACCCCTCTGTCCCCTCCAGGGAGGGGAACAAGTTGTGGAGGCTTCGGTATAACATTGCGCCGACGCAGGCGGTGATTGGGGGAAAGACCCAATCCGCGCTTAGCAAGCGCGGCTACAGTCCGGCAGGGCGTACGATGGACCGCGGTCAGCGCCCGCGGCTACAGTGGAAATGGCTTTCCCCGGCCCGGCTTCCACGAGAATGTGGTCTGCTTGACATCGATTTCCGATAGTTGTATAGTGTGGGCATGTTCTTTGGAAGCCCGCCTCGCACAGGCTGCTGCTGTGGCACCGCCGGAGGACTGGTCCGGCTTCGGCAAGGCCAAGGCAGAGACCCAAAAATACCGTTTCTGCGAAACGAACTCCCCAGTTAAGGATCGCTGTATGAAGGAGTTAGGACATAGGGGATGTGAATTTGGCAGAGATGGTTTGCCACCGAATGGCCGTGGGGTGTGTCGTCAGACACGATTTGGTCCCACTCAGTTTCAGGGAGTGGCTTTGGTTGCCGCGGGGCTACATTTTGCCTGTCACCTGGCGTTCACCAACGCGTTTGCCGGATGCGGGATGAGCGCACTTCCAATCACCGTGGGTGGGAGGTAGAATCGGATGCATCTTATGTTCCTCGGCGTTGAAATCGGTGGGACAAAACTTCAAGTTGGCGTTTGTGACCGACACGGGCGCATCGTGCAACTGGTGCGCGTGGCGGTTGTGCGGCGCAACGGGGCGCGCGGGATTCTCAAGCAACTGGAGATCGTGATTCCTCCGCTGCTTGCGGCGCAGCGGGTGAAGGCCATCGGGGTTGGGTTCGGCGGGCCGGTCGATTCTCCGCGCGGGCGCGTGGTCCGTTCGTTTCATATCAAGGGTTGGGACGGGTTTCCGTTGCGGCGCTGGTTTGTGCAGCGTTTCAAACTTCCCACGGTCGTGGAGAACGACACGAACGCGGCGGCGTTGGCGGAGGCGCTAAACGGGTCGGGTAGGGGACGACGGGCTGTGCTATACTCAAACGTCGGCACCGGGATTGGCGGCGGGTTTGTGGTGGACAGAACCATTCAGAACGGACGCTTCGGTGCAACGGAGATCGGCCACACGCGGTGCTTTGTTCGTGGTCGGTGGCGGATCCTGGAAGAATTGTCGTCGGGACTGTCGATTGAACGCGGCAAGACAACGCTGGCGCAATCGGCGAAGTATTACGGGGTGGCGCTCGCCAACGCGATCACCTTGCTGAATCCGGATATTGTCGTGGTCGGTGGCGGTGTAGCGCGAGCGGGAGAGAAGTTTTTGGGGCCGGTCCGTGAAACCGTCGCGCAGTTGGTGTTCGGGCCGTTTCGCGGGAATTACCGGATCGTGCCGGCGAGGCTTGGGGAGACGGTGGTGGTTGTGGGCGCGGCGCTGCTGGCGGCGCGCGGTCCCGACCTCAGAGTCGGGATCCCGCCGGCGCGGGAGATCTGAAACAATGCGATACCTTGTTTTTGGAGACGTTCATGGCAACCTGTTGGCGCTCGACACGGTGCTGGAGGCCGGCCGCGCCCGTGGCGCCGAGGGCTATCTCTTTCTCGGGGACCTTGTCGGTTACGGCCCGAATCCGCTGGAATGCATTGAACGTCTCGTGCCGCTGGCAGAGTGCGGGAGCCTGGCGTGGGTACTGGGAAACCATGAAATGGTGGTTCGCGGGGATATCGAGCCGGCGGGTTACAGCGAGGAAGCCCTCCAGACGCTCGAATGGACGAAAAAACTGGTCGAGGCCAGCCTGCCGGCCAAGAATTTCCTGGCGTCAGGTCATCTGACCTCGGTCGCGAATGATTTGATCTGGCTGGCGCATGATTCGCTGGCGGATCCGGGCAGCGGGGGGTATCACCGCTGGCCGAGGAATGCGAAAAGTGAGTTGGCCTGCTTGCGGTACGAGCAGGGGCGCGTCTGCTTCTACGGGCATACGCACAAGATGCGGGCGGAAATGACCCAGGGAGAGACGCCCGTCATACTGGCGCCGATGACCGCTCACGAAACCGACGGGATCGATCCGCATCCGCTCCATTTGGAGCCGAGAGATATGGGGTGGGTCGGCGCCGGCTCGGTTGGCTTCCCGACCAATCCCCAACGACGGCCGGAGTTCCTGATTCTCGACGAGACCGATGGCAACGACTGGCGGATTGAGAAGTATGAGGTGGCCTATGATCGCGAGCAGGCGCGGGAGCGTGTTCGCGCGGGGCTGGGTAGCGATTGCAGCAAGGAGGTCGTGGAGCGAATTGCGCGCTGGCTGTAGACCTGCCAATTCGAGCCGCGCGGTGAGGACCGGCCGCTCAGTCCAGCAGTTCCCTCAGGCAGTTGATAAGATGCTGAATGGGGAACGGCTTGACGAGGTATTTTGCTTCGGTCTGTGTCAGGAACAAGTTGATCCTGGCGTCGGCGGCAAAGCCGGTGATGAAAATGAAGCGGTCGGCCAAAATGGGGCGCAGCTCTTGGGCTTTGACGTAGAATTCGTCGCCGCGCAGCTTCGGCATCATGACGTCGCAAACCACGGCGTCGTACTCGTTGGCCTTTACCTTCATGAGCGCTTCCTCGCCGTCGTTGGCGACATCGACGAGAAAATTCTCGTCCGCCAGAATCCATTGGAGGGCTCCGGCCAACTGCTTGTCGTCGTCGACCAATAGCAGGGCCTTGAACTCAATCGCGTCAGAAGGCCGCACAGCCAAATCGGGTAGGTTCTCGAAGTCCATAACTTCGCCTAGTCGAAAAGCAACTGAAGTGCCAATCGTCGCATCTGAACCTTGCAGAAAGGCTGCCATTGGAGCATAAACGCGGGTTATGGAGCTAAAATTCGTAAAAATGAGTGGGGCGGGGAACGATTTTGTCGTAGCGGACAACCGCGAGGGCAGCTTTCGGCCAGAGCAGGCGACCGTGGCGCATATCTGTGATCGGCGCTTTGGGGTGGGGGCTGATGGGCTGTTGCTGGTCGAGCCGTCAAAAACCGCCGATTTTTTCATGCGCTACTACAACGCGGACGGTAGCGAAGCGGAGATGTGCGGCAACGGGGCGCGTTGCATCGCGCGCTTCTACAGCGAACGCTGTGGCACAACCAAGCGCCATCTCAGGTTCGAGACCCGCGCGGGCCCCATTGAGGCCACCGTCAGCGGTTTGCACGTCCGCCTGACGATGAGCGAACCGCACGATCTGCGGCTTCACCAAAAGATTCAACTTAAGGGCGGATCGCGCGAGTATCATTTTATTAACACAGGAGTTCCGCACGCGGTGTTTTTCACGGACAATGCTGACCGCGAGATGGTGCAGGATGTCGGGGCAGAAGTGCGCCAACACAAACATTTCTCCCCACGCGGGACGAATGTGGATTGGGTGCAGCCGCTTGGCGGCGACGCGATCCGTGTGCGCACGTACGAGCGCGGCGTGGAGGCGGAGACCTTGGCTTGCGGGACGGGCGTGGTTGCTTCGGGAATCGTGGCGCATCTCGTGCGTGGGGTGCCACTGCCGGTAAAGGTGACGGTGCAAAGCGGGCGAGTTTTGGAAGTGAATTTCTCCCGCGAAGGTGAGAGATTTGGCGACGTAACCCTCGCTGGCCCCGCCGAATACGCCTTCGAGGGAACGCTGCTCTAACGCGGTGGGATCGGCTCCAACTCCGGCGTTGACAAGGCCGACGCTTTTTCTATACTTCCCTCCGAAGTCTTTGGAAGTGCACCGCCGTTTTGAAGCTTTTGGAACGGCGGTTTGCCATATCAGGACTGAACGAAGAAAGGCGAATGGAGAAGCTATGGCATCTGGTAAAGTGAAGTGGTTCGATACGAAAAAGGGTTTTGGGTTCATTCAACAAGAAGGCGGGCCTGACGTGTTCGTGCATTACACGAGCATCTCCGGTAACGGCTTCAAAAATCTTGAGGAAGGTCAGCCTGTGGAGTTTGAGTTGGTCGATTCCCCCAAGGGTCCGAAGGCATCCAACGTCACGGCAAAATAAACAATATTACGAAACACGAACCCCCGGCAACGCAAGTTGCGCGGGGGTTCTTTTTTCTACAGCAGGTCTGTCGGAATCGACGGGGCTTTGCCAGGGTTTGTAAAATACGTCGGAATTCTGCCCTTTTTCAAGCGACGGAACTCATCCGGCTGTTCGCGTTTTGTTTGCCGATAATCCCTCACGCCGCTGGAATCGCACCCGAGCAAAAGTGCGTGTGCTTTGTAAACACGGGGTCGACCGATAACACGCATACCGCCAGCCTGTGACGCGGGTCGTTTATCCAGCACAAGAAAACTCAAGGGGAGGCTGCGAAGATCCACTCCGGCGATTTTCGCGAACCGCGCCCAATGTCCATCCATGAAAACCTCCGGTGGCGACGGCGCGAAGTGGTGACACCAATGCCGCTCGTTCTCTGGCGTCAACATTCCACACGCGGCCTGGTGCGTGCAGGGCGACACAACCTGAAACCCACTGCGCAGCCGCTCCCGTACCGCAATCAACCTGCGGCTCGCATCGTAGGTTCCGGGTTCGACCCAAATCACTACCGTTGCGTAGGCGGCCAAACCGAGCAGTTCGTCGAGTTGGGTGTCCGCCAGTTCCGTAAGGGCGTGGCTGATGAGGAGCGTGCCGGACATCTGCTCGGGCGGTTTTTCCAGCCAGACATTAATATTGGGAAGGGCTTCGCGCGCTTTACGGGCGGCGTACTGCATGGCCAATGGCGAACGATCCCAGAAGAGATACGTGGTTAATGAATCCGAGCCGAAATGTTCCAGAAACGAACGCGTGGCGATGCCGCTGCCGCAGCCCCAGTCGATGACATCTCCCACGGTTGCGGGCGGCGACCAGGCCCGCCGCTTCAATTCGTTGAGGACGTAGTCCCACTTCCAACGAATGCGCTGGCCGAAGGTCTGGTCGTAACTCTCCAGGTCGCTCTCGTTGCGCCAGTAATCCTGCGCGCCCGCGGTGCCGTCAAGAAACGCCGTGCGCAGTCGCTCCAGCGCTTTCCAGTCAACTTTCTCCCAGTCCATGCGTAAGTAGCGAATCCAAAGAGTGATATTTGATTCCGAAGAACTCCTTGAACTGATCAATTTGGTCGCGAGCGGTCTTTGACTCGAACGGCTGGGTGTGGCGCACCGCCGCGATCATCAGGTTCTTGGGTGTGTGGTCGGTTGATACGAATTCGATCATCTTCGTTTGATAGCCGGCCCATTCCAGAAACAGCCCGCGTAAGCCATCGGTGGACCATTCCGCCATACGTTCGGCCATGAGGCCGTGTTTCAGCACGGGCGCGAGCGGAGTGGGACGGCCGATCTGCGGACGCACTTCCTTGTGACAGCACGGGGCCACGATAATTAACTTTGCGCCCAGCTCAATCCCGCGACGGATCGCGTCGTCCGTAGCTGTGTCGCAGGCATGCAGGGCAATCAGCGCACCAATCTTGGGCAAGGGCGCGCTTTCAATCGTGCCCGCGATGAACTCCAATCCTTCCGCCCCAATCTTTCGGGCGAGCGCGCTGGCCGAGCCGACAAGCTCCGGCCGCGCCTCCACGCCAACCACCCGAACCGCCCGCTTCCAAAAACGCGCAAACAAGTGCCAAAGACCAAACGTCAGATAGCCCTTGCCGCAACCCATGTCTGCGATCATTGGCACATTGTCTCGACCCTCCGTCCATCCGCAGTCCTTCGCGAGGTGTGTGGAAATATCCAGGTAATGGTTGATCTGCGCGTATTTGTCTGCCATCGCGGAACGAACTTGTCCCCGATCATTGACCACGCCCAATCCTTCGAGCCAATCGCGCGCCGAATCATCGAGGATTGTTTGCCGCGGCTGGTCGTGTGCGCGTGAGGGAGCTGCGGTGGAAG
>JBGOTY010000051.1:0-14066 GCA_041476745.1 Verrucomicrobiia bacterium
CCCTGATGCGATCAAACTTCCCGTGAAACTTGGCATTGCGTTGTTGCAGGACCGCCACGGCGTAATTACGCTCGACGTGCCGGTCAACGGTCGCCTTGATGACCCGAAATTCCGACTCGGGCCGCTCATCATGCAGGTGTTTATGAATATCATCACCAAGGCGATTATGAAACCGTTTGCGTTGCTCGGCTCGGTCTTCGGCGGCGGTGAAGACCTCGATCACATCGTCTTCGATCTCGGTACAACGGACTTCACTGCGGGGGAAGTCAGTAAACTCGACACGCTCGCGACGGCACTCTACGAACGGCCCGCGCTGAAGCTTGGCATCACTGGGTCGATTGATCCGGTCAAGGACCGCGAGGCGCTGGCGAGGCTTAAACTGGAGAGGAAACTAGGTGAGTTGCGCGTTAAAGAACTCCAAGCTGTGGGGCAAAAGGTGACGTCGGTGGATTCCGTGCGGTTGGCACCTGAGGACCGCGAGCGCTTGGTGAAGTTGGCTTACGCCGAGGCAATGGGCCTCGTTTCGAGCAAGGCTTCCGCGGCCGGCGCCTCAACGGTCCTGGCGCATTTGACGACGAAGCAAAACTTCGAGCCGTTGCGCAGGATCAAGGGCGCGGACCAATCCAGAGACACGACGGCCAAAGAGCCGGTCAGTCCTGCCGATATGGAGGCCAAACTGCTGGAGCTGACGGAGATTACTCCAGACGAGTTCAAGAAGCTCATGGACGAACGTTCCCTGGCGGTGCAAGGGTATCTCCTGCAGAGTGGCAAGGTCACACCCGAGCGGCTGACCACGGTCGCCCCCAAGACGGTCGATGCGTCATTCCAAGGTTCGAATCGCGTGAACCTGACGCTGCAATAATCCCTGCCTATTCGTGAACCGGTCCCGGTGGCGGCGCGATCACCGGATCCGGCACGCGATTATGAATCGGCGGAATGGACTTCAAATAGGCGAACATGGCTTTGAGGTCACTGTCGGTAAGTTGTCCAATGGATTGCCACGGCATCGGCGGCAGAATGTCCCGCGATGTACCGTAATGTTTACCCGTACGCATGGCCTTGATGAAAATGTCTTCCGTCCAAATCCCGATACCCGTGTTTTCATCGGGGGTAATGTTCGAGGAATAGCTGACGCCCCACGGCCCCGACCAGGCGGTCAGCGGAACGCCCGCGATGCACCAGGGACCGTCCGCGAGTTTTGGCGGCGGAGGAAGCTTGGCATTGTCGGGATGTCCGGAAAGAAAGCGCGCCATATCGGGTTCGGGACCTTTCGGCCCCATCTTGAACGGGGTATGGCAATCGCTACAGCCCACAACCGTGACGAGATACTTGCCTCGCTCGACGGTAGCGGAGGAATTGTCCTTGGCGATGCTATTGCTGACGGTGAGTGCAATCGCCAGGCCGGCGGCAGAGACCACCGCGACCAATAAAAGCATGATTCTCGTGCGTTTCATGTGTCTCCTTTTTTGTTTCGCTCCGGCAGACGCCAAATAAAAGCAGGAGTTCAATTCCTAGTCAAGCGAGAAACTGCGGGCATCACATGATGACGCGCGATTTCGAGTGGACGGACATGGCGTAGCGTCCATCCTCGCTCTTCAACCGGACGCGCGAATCGAACGCACGGCTTAAGGACTCGGACGTGAGTACGATCGTTTTTGTTCCCCGGGCGACGACGCGGCGGGCTTTGAGCAACAGCACGTGTGAAAACGCTGGCATGACTTCTTCGACATGGTGCGTGACCAGGAGGAGCGTCGGCGCGCTCTTGCGTCGGCCGAGCTTCTGGAGAAATTGCAGAAAATGTTCGCGTGCTATGGGATCGAGCCCGGCGCACGGTTCGTCGAGGATCAGCAATGGTGGATTCGCCATCAGCGCGCGGCCAATGAGCACGCGCTGGCGCTCGCCTTGCGATAGGACGCGCCACGGTCGCGCCGCGAGATGCGAACACTCGATACTCTTGAGGATTTGCACGGCGCGCTTGCGATCAGCAGTTGACGGCTCGCCCCCGTAATCAATAATCGCGTACCTGCCACTCACGACCGTCTCCAGCGCCGCCTCATCATCCGCCATCATCTGTCGAACCGACGAACTGACCAGTCCAACACGCTTCCGCAACTCGCGCCAGTCGCTTTCCCCGTACCGCTCGCCGAGCACCTCGATTGTGCCGTCAGTTGGTGAGAGGTAAGCAGTCAGCGCGCTAAGCAGGGACGTCTTGCCGGAGCCGTTCGCACCGAGAATGGCCCAGTGTTCGCCCCGCATCACGCGCCACGAGACGTCATGCAAGATGACGGTTTCATCCCTCACAATGCGGAGGTTGCGAACACTCAAGACTGCTGACTTTCTCCGTCTCGGCATGGCGAAAGATGGTAACACAAGCGACATCACGAAAACCGTTTGGTTTTGCCTATCAGAGGAGCGGCGTGGCTATGTTCATTGAGCCGACGGTGGTGCCACGCCGGGTGCCCCGGTCATGCTGCGCTGTTGCCGGCGTCGGAATCGCAGCACGAGCAAGGTGATTACTATGGCAATTCCGGCGTACAGGGCCCACAGCTTGCGTTGGGCTTCGTCGAAACCCCGCTGGTAATTCGGATTATGGGGATCCAATTCACGCGCGCGGCGGAAGCTGCCTTGCGCGGCACTGAACCGCCACTGGCCGATCTGTGCCCAGCCCAAGGCGGCGTACCCCTCAGCGTTTTGTGGCTGCAAGCGGATCATTTCCCACCCGCTGGCCGCGAGGTCGCTGTAGTGATGCAGTTTGTCCTGGATAAACGCGAGGTTGTAGTGGTAGTCGAAATTGGTTGGTTCGGCGTTGACAGCGCGCTCGGTGTAAGGCAATGCGTCGGCAAAACGTCCCATTTGTGACAGAACCCAACCGACAAAGTCTTGATAGAAGGGATCGATCTGGTCCAAATCGGCCGCCTGTTGGCCAGCCTGCAGCGCCTGCTCCCATTGTTTCATCTTGGCGAAACAGGCAGCCAGAGCGTGATGTTTCGATGCCGAGTTCGGCTCAAGTTGGACGGCAATGCGCAAGTGCGTGAGGGCTTCGTCGTACTTACCCTGACCGCGCAGGCTCCGCCCGAGGTTCTCTTGAGCGTGTGCCCATTTTGGATCGAGCGCGACAGCGGTGCGAAGGTAGCCTTCAGCCTCGGTGTAACGCCCCAGGATATTGAGCGAGCGACCGAGGTTGTTGTAAGGCCACGTATTTTCCGGGGCGACTTCGATCGCTGCGTGGAACCTCTCGACGGCGCGTTCCTCCTGCTTCATGTCGCTGAGAGCCATACCCCAGTCGTTCAAAATCCAAACGTCGTTCGGCGAAAGTTTGTCGGCTAATGCATATTTAGGAATTGCCTGATCGAGGCGCTTTAGGTGACGCAAGGCAACGGCTTCCCAGAAGGGTATGCGGGCATCGGTATTACCGGGCGTATCCAAGGGCGACAACAACGCCAGTACGCGTTCATACTTCGCATGGTCTTCGGTTTTGCGGGCCTGTTCGGCGAGGGTAATGGCCAGATCAATCGTTTGCCCGGGAGTGTGTTCTGCGCCCACACCGCGGGTAACCCACAAACCAACACAGCCGGCCACCAACACCGTTGTCAACATGTTCCGAGGCATCGATACGCGAGTATTCCCAAGCCGCAGACGCCAAGCAATTCAAATTCATCTGCTGTCGTCTTAGTCTTGCGTCATGGTTTACGCTTCGGCTATGTTGAAATGGTTATGGCGACGACAATTTTAGTGGGAGCCCAGTGGGGCGATGAGGGCAAGGGTAAGATCATTGACGTGCTCACCGAGCAGGCTGACGTGGTGGTGCGCTACCAGGGCGGCAACAATGCGGGCCATACGGTCGAGGTTGGCGACCAGAAGTACGTGTTGCACCTGATTCCGTCGGGCATTCTGCATCCCGGCAAGATCAGCGTGATCGGCAATGGTGTCGTGGTCGATCCCGTCGCGCTGCTCGGCGAGATCGAACACCTGCGCGGGCGCGGCGTGAGTATCGACGGCAATCTTTACGTCAGCGAAACGGCGCATCTGGTGTTCCCGTACCACAAGCTGCTCGACGAAATCCGCGAGGAACAGAAGGGCAAACGCAAGATCGGCACCACCAAGCGCGGCATTGGCCCCGCCTACGCCGATAAAGTCGCGCGCACAGGTTTGCGGCTGGTTGATCTGCTCGCGACTGAACGGTTTTCCGAGAAACTGCGTCGAAAGGTACAGGAAAACAACGAGATCTTTAAGGCGTTCGGCGCGAAGCCGCTGAGCTTTGCGAAGATCAGCAATGAATATGTGGAATGCGGGCGTAAGCTGCGGCCATTTGTTACGGACACAGTAATATTGTTGAATCGCGCGGTGCGCGACGGCAAAAATATCCTCTTCGAGGGCGCACAAGGCACATTGCTCGACATTGATTTTGGGACGTATCCGTTCGTGACCAGTTCGAACGCCACGGCCGGCGGCGCCTGCGTCGGGACGGGCGTCCCGCCGCACAAGATCGATCGCGTGGTTGGCGTTATGAAAGCCTACACCACGCGGGTGGGCGAGGGGCCGTTTCCGACGGAGCTGCACGACGATCAGGGGATCATGCTCCGCGAGACGGGTCGTGAATTTGGCGCAACCACGGGCCGACCGCGCCGCTGCGGTTGGTTCGATGCGGTGGCGACGCGCTACTCGGTCATGGTCAACGGCATCGACGAACTGGCGGTCACAAAACTCGACGTGCTCGACGCCTTGCCGAAAATCAAGGTTTGTGTCGCCTATAAGGTGGGCGGGAAAGTTTACGAAACCTTACCGAACGACATCGACCTGTTGCAGCGCTGCACGCCGATGTATCAGGAGTTCGATGGTTGGCAAACGTCCACGAAGCTCGCGCAGGACTTCGACCAGCTTCCCAAGCGCGCGCGCGTTTACCTGCAAAAACTCGCCCAGCTCAGCGGGGCGAAGCTCAGCATCGTCTCGGTCGGCGCTCGACGGGAAGAAACGATATTCTTGTAAGTCAGTATAGCGGTGCTGCTATGAAGCACCGAGGGAAAATGACCCGCGCCTCACAAAGGCTAGCGGCATGCAACGAATGACGCACACTCTTAAAAATCTTCCCCACCATGTGGCCGTGATCATGGATGGCAACGGGCGGTGGGCGCGCGAGCGCGGGTTGCCCCACATTGAAGGGCACCGTCGCGGCGCGGAGAGCGTGCGCGAGATTGTCCGTGTTTCGGGCGAACTGGGTATTGACTATCTGACGTTGTACGCGTTTTCGACTGAAAACTGGAACCGCCCGAAGGCCGAAGTGACCGCACTGATGCGTCTGCTGGAGTTTTATCTCAAGCAGGAGATTGCGGAGTTGGATAAAAGCAACGTGCGGCTTGCAGCGATCGGGCGGATTCATGAGTTGCCAGCCAGTGCGCAGAAACAGCTCGAGAAGTCCATCGCTGCGCTCAAGAAGAACACGGGCCTGACGCTTGTGCTGGCCTTGAGCTATGGTGGACGAGCGGAGATCGTCGACGCCGTGCGCTCGATCTGTCGTGAGGTGAAGGATGGACGGCTCAGTGCGGCGGACGTCGATGAGAAGGCCATCTCGCAACACTTATACACGCGTGCGATACCCGACCCGGATTTATTGATTCGGACCAGCGGCGAGATGCGCGTGAGCAATTTTCTGTTGTGGCAGATTTCCTACGCGGAGATTTACGTCACGGAAACACTCTGGCCCGATTTCCGGAAGACTGCGTACCTGAAAGCACTCGAAGATTACAGCGGTCGGAACCGTCGTTTTGGCCTGGTTAGCCCGAACGAAATCGCGTGAGCACGACACCCGGCAATTCCGATGTCGTAACACCCGTCCCAACCAACGGGATGGCGGCGACGACGCTGCCGCCTTCGCGCAGTGGTTTCGTATGGCGGTTGATCAGTTCCGTTGTGCTGTGGGGGATCATGCTGGCGGTGATCTTCTGGTTGAAGCGGCCGATCTGGCTTTACCTCTTCATGAACCTGGTCATTGCTCGCTCGGTGTGGGAGTTCTACGTCATTTGCGAAGCCAAAGGGCTGCGCACGTACAAGGTGTGGGGCGTCATCGGCACCCTGGCATTGATTTCCGGCAGTTGGTTTTTTTACCAGCAGCCGGAACGGCTGCAGCTTTCCTACGATTTCGACGTGCTGATCCTGCTCGTCTTCGCGCTCGGTGTTTTCATCCGCCAGTTTCCACAGAAACTCAATCCCCAGGGGATCGAAACGATGTCGGTGACGCTGTTCGGCCTCATCTATGTCGCCTGGCTTGGCAACTTTATGACGCGCATTAACTTCGCCTCACCGCACGGACGCTACTTCGTCATGTTGCTCGTCGTCGCGACCAAATTCACCGACATCGGCGCGTATCTGGTAGGCTCGGTGTTGGGTCGCCATAAAATGATCCCGCGCATCAGCCCGAAGAAAACGTGGGAAGGCACTATTGGTGGGATCATCTTCGCCGTGGGGGGCGCCTTTCTCTGTCGCTGGGTCATGCCCAACGAAATGGCGGCCCTGACAAACCTGCATACCGTGGTAATCGGTCTGTTGCTGGGCGTGGCGGCGGTCATCGGCGACCTTGCTGAGTCGCTGATCAAACGCGAAGCCGGCGTCAAGGATTCCAGCACGATCCTCCCCGGACACGGCGGTTGCCTCGACATGATCGACAGCCTGCTTTTCACCGCGCCGCTGCTGTATGTGTATATGCGGCTGGTGTTGCGTGGATGATTTGGGGCCAGCCCGCCCGCCATTCTTTTTTGTTTCGGCAAGCGGGGCGCTTACTCTACAATCCGCCATTCAGTGATGAAACCCAAGAACATCGTTTTGCTCGGCTGTACGGGGTCCATCGGCGTGAGCACGCAGAAGGTGGCGGCGGATTTGCCGGAGCAGATTCGCATTGTGGGGATGGCGTCCCGTGAGAATGTGGACGGGATGGAGGAAGCGATTCGCCAGTTCAAGCCGCTTGCGGTGGGGATGACGGATCCCGCGAAGGCAAAGGAATTGCAGCGTCGTATTGGCGGCAAGATCCCCGTGCATACGGGCGAGCGCGGGTTGGTCGAGTTGGCGACGATGCCCGAGGCGGACGTCGTGCTGGTGGCGATTGTCGGCACGGCGGGATTGGAGCCGGCGCTGGCTGCGATTCGGGCGGGGAAGGATCTGGCGGTCGCGTCCAAGGAAATTCTTGTGATGGCGGGTGAATTGGTAATGAGTGAAGCGCGCAAGCACGGTGTCAAAGTGTTACCCGTGGACAGCGAACACAGCGCAATTTTCCAATGCCTCGAAGGCCGTGAGCCGCGGGACGTGAAGCGCTTGATTCTCACGGCATCCGGCGGGCCTTTCCGACAGACGCCACGCGAGCAGTTCGCGAAGATCACCGTGGCGCAGGCGTTGAAGCACCCGAGTTGGAACATGGGACAGAAGATTACGATTGATTCAGCCACCTTGTTCAACAAGGGACTGGAGATGATCGAGGCGCGGTGGCTGTTCGATGTCGAGGTGGATCGTGTGGAGGTGGTGATCCACCCGCAGAGCGTCGTGCATTCGATGGTGGAGTTCACCGACGGGTCGATCCTGGCGCAGTTGAGCGTGCCGGACATGCGCTACCCGATCCAGTACGCGCTCACGTGGCCGCGGCGGTTGCCGAATTCGATGCCGCCCACGGATCTCGCCAAGATCGGTACCCTGACCTTCGAGAATCCCGATCGCGAGAAGTTCCCTTCGCTGCGGTTGGCGCACGAAGCGGGGCGAGTTGGCGGGACGATGCCGGCGGTGTTCAACGCCGCCAATGAGGTTGCGGTGGCGCGATTTGTAGATGGACAGATCGGTTTCCTGCAGATTTTCGACACCGTTGAGAAGGTAATGCACGCGCATCACAGAGGTGGCCACGCTGGCTCCTCGTGGGTTGCATCGCCGTCGTTGGGTGTTATAATAGAGGCTGACCTCTGGGCCAGAAAGGAAGCCGAACGTGTCGCTTGAAACCGTATTAAGTGTGATCACTGATTGGGTTTATCCCGCACTCGTGGTGCTTTTCTTTTTTGGATTCACGATTTTTTTTCATGAGTTGGGACATTTCCTGATGGCGAAGCGCCGTGGAATGAAGATCGAGCGGTTTTCCGTCGGATTCGGGTCGAAGATTTGGGGCTATAAGAAGAGGGGGGTCGAGTATCAGATTGGTTGGATTCCGTTTGGCGGGTACGTGGCGTTGCCACAGATGTCGCCGATGGAGCCAATTGAGGGCCCAAAGGATTCTCCCGATGGAGAGTTGCCGCGTGCAACACCCACTTCCAAGATTCTTGTGGCGCTGGCTGGGCCGGCGATGAACGTGGTGCTGGCCTTCGCCCTGGCCTGCATCATTTGGCAGGCCGGCAAGCCCAGCAACCCGTCGGTCATTGGCTGGGTCGAGGCAGGAAGCCTCGAGGAACAAAAGGGACTGCAACCCGGCGACCGCATTGTCCAGGTCAACGATCAAAAAGTGCAGAGTTGGGGTCAGCTTGTCGAGGCCGTGGCGTTCAGTCTCGAACCGGACGTCAGCGTCATCGTCGAGCGCAACGGTCAGCGGCTGGAGTTCAATCTCGAAACCAAGCTCAACGAGGAGTTTCACGTCAAGACGCTCGACGGTTTGTACCCGCGTGTCCGCCCCTACGCGCGTGAGATCCTGCCGGATTCTGCCGCCGAAAAGGCGGGGATGCAGGCTGGCGACCGTTTCGTTTCGGTGTCTGGCGTTGCCATCTATAGTTCCGACCAATTGCGGGAGTTGGTTGGCAAACGCGCCGACGAACCAACGGAGGTCAAAATGTTCCGGGACGGGAAGCCGGTCGTGTTGACCGTTGTGCCGCGCGTGGATCCGGAGGAAAAGGCCGCTCGCATGGGCGTCAAACTCGGCGACGAAATGGAAATCATCCGTCCCGGCCCGACGCCTGGCGAACAGTTCAATGAAGTTTTCGCCTCGATGTGGCACATGGCCAAGGCGCTGCGCCACTCCAAGGAAACCGGGGTGGGCGTGCACAGTGTCAGCGGGCCGGTTGGCATTTTCGCTGCGTGGTGGTACGGGATCGTCAGCAACGGCATTCGCCAGGGACTGGTCATCGCCGTCCTGTTGAATATCAACCTCGCGATCATCAACCTATTCCCGCTGCCGATCCTCGACGGTGGGCACATCGTCTTTGCCCTTGTCGAAGGGGTGCTGCGCAAGCCGCTCAACTCCCGCATCGTACAGACCGTCTCCACCGCCTTTGCCGTGTTGCTGATCAGTTTTATGCTTTATATCACTTTTTTCGATGTCCAACGGTTCTTCGGTCGGCCCCGCCCCATCGACAAGCTGCCAACCAACGACACCACGCCCGCGGCCAAGCCCGCCTCACAGCCATGAACTACTGTACGAGTCCATTCTTCTGGCAGCGGCGCATCACGCGCGAGGTAAAGGTCGGTCCAGTCGGTGTCGGCGGCGACAATCCAATCCGCGTCCAGACGATGCTGATTTCCGACACGATGAAAACGGAGGCTTGCGTTAACGAAGCAGTCCCGATCATTGAGGCCGGTTGCGAAATCCTCCGCATCACCGCCCCAAGCATCAATGATGCGAAGAACCTCAAGAATATCGTGGCCGAACTTCGCCAGCGCGGCCACCACACCCCCATTGTTGCCGACATTCATTTCGTCCCGTCGGCCGCGATGGAGGCAGCGCTCTGGTGCGAGAAGGTCCGCGTCAATCCCGGCAATTACGCCGACCGCAAGAAATTCGCCACCCGCGAGTACACCGACGACCAGTACGCCGAGGAACTGGAGCGCCTGGAAAAAGCCTTCACGCCGTTGGTGCTCAAGTGCAAGGAATTGGGCCGCGCCATGCGCATCGGCACGAACCACGGCTCGCTTTCCGACCGCATCATGAACCGTTACGGCGACACGCCGCTGGGCATGGTGGAAAGCGCGCTGGAATTCGTCCGCCTTTGTCGCAAGTGCGACTATCACGAGATCATCCTCTCGATGAAGGCCAGCAATCCGAAGGTGATGATCGAAGCCTATCGATTGCTTGTCGCGCGGTTGAACGAGGAGGGCCCGGACTGGAATTATCCTTTACACCTCGGTGTCACGGAAGCCGGCGAAGGGGAGGACGGTCGCATCAAGTCCGCCATCGGTATCGGCGCGCTGCTCGAGGACGGCATCGGGGACACGGTGCGCGTTTCACTCACCGAAGACAGTGTGCACGAAATCCCGGTCTGCCAGGAACTGGTCAAGAAGTACAACACACTGTGGGAGCAGCAACGTGCGGGAAAACTGGCAGCACGGGCGTCACTGCCAGTGACCGAAAAACGCGATCCATTCACCTATACTCGACGGCCCACACCCGAGTATTTCATCGGTGACTTGCGCCTGCGCCTTGGCAAGGATCACCCGCAACGCGTCGAACTGCCCGTGCCATTGACCGCGCGCATCGGCGACATCCAGCGCATCACGACCGCCGAGCCGGACACGTTTGCCGAAATCCTTCAGTTTCACGTCAAGACGATGGCGGACATCGGTAAAATCGCGGCTCTGAAACCGGAGTTGCGCAAACGGCATATCCACACGCCGATCGCGGTGAAACTCGACAGTGCGGAAGTGACGCTGCCGGTAACCGATGTCGCGGAGAAAATTAACGTCTCCTACAACGGCAAAGAAGATGTGACCGCCCTGCTGACGGATGCCGCCAGGCTGACCGTGCAGTTCGATGTCGAAGGCGATTCGCCGGAGCAGTTTGCCAACAACTGCGCCACACTGGCGGGCGTGTTGAATATGTTTCCGAAGAATCAGGGGATTCTCGCTGTCGGTCATGTCGAAGGGCTCGAGGTTATTGCGGCGTACCGCATTCTGGCTGCCACATTGGACAACCACGGGCTAAATCTGCCGATCCTGATACGCGACCGCGTCAGTTCCGGACGCGCCCATCACGCGCAGCAGGGAGCGCTCATTGGCGCGAGTACGCACATTGGCGCGCTGCTGTGCGACGGTATTGGCGACGCGGTGGAAGTCACGGGCGAAGACGATTTGCTCAAGTCGGTCAAACTCGTGTACAACATTTTACAGGGGGCTGGCGCACGGACATTCAAGACCGATTACGTGGCCTGCCCGAGTTGCGGGCGCACGTTGTTCGACCTGCAGACCGTGACGGCGGGAATCAAGTCGCGTACCGCGCATCTAAAAGGTGTGAAGATTGCCGTGATGGGTTGCATCGTCAACGGTCCCGGCGAGATGGCCGATGCGGATTTCGGCTACGTGGGCACTGCTCCGGGTAAAATTTCGCTTTGGGTGGGCAAGACGCAGGTTAAACAACACATCCCCGAGGGGCAAGCGGTGGACGAGTTGATTGCGCTCATCAAAGAGCACGGCAAGTGGATCGAACCACCGGCGAATGCAGAACCGAAGGAAGTTGCGCTCAGCGCGCGTTAACGGAAAGAAGGCATGAAAAAACTCATCACGGTCACGATACTGGGTTTCCTGGCACTCAGCGCGGGCGCATTTGCGGCGGTGGACTGGGGACACGACTACGACGCGGCACTGGCGACGGCGAAGAAGGACAAGAAATTGGTAATGGTGGACTTGTACACGGACTGGTGCGGCTGGTGCAAGAAGCTCGACAAGGACACTTACAGTGACAAGGACGTTGTGGCCAAGCTGACCAAGGATTTTATTGCGGTCAAAGTGAATCCCGAAAAGAGCCAGCGAAATGCAAAACTGTCCAGGGATTTCGGCACGACTGGTTATCCGCACATCGTCTTCGTGGATGCCGATGGCAAGAAAGTCTCCGAGATCGGCGGCTATCTGCCAGCCGCTCAGTTCCTCGAGCAGTTGAACAAGATCAGTGAAAAAGCGACGAAGAAGTGACGGCCCGCCAGCCACAACCCTGGCAAATCCAGTCCTCCGAGATTCTCGCCGACTGCCGGATTTTTAGGGTGCGCAAGGACGTGGTCGTGAGTCCACGCACGGGCCAACCGCATGACATGTTCGTCCTCGAACAACCAAATTGGGTCAACGTCATCCCGCTCACGCCCGACGAGCAGGTCATCATGGTCCAGCAATGGCGCCACGGCACCCGCTCGGTTCATCTCGAGACGCCGGGCGGCCTGATGGACGACGGTGAAACACCGGAGCAGTGCGCCCGACGCGAGTTGCTCGAGGAGACCGGGTACGACATGGGCAGTATCGTCCGCCTGGGCACGGTCCATCCCAATCCGTCGATCCAAAACAATCTGCAGTATTACATTCTCGCCAAAGACTGCCACAAAGTCGCCGACCCGAAACTTGATCTGGCGGAAGACGTCATGGTAAAGCTGGTCCCGTTGGCTACTATCCCACAGATGATCGAGACAGGTAGGATTACTCACGGGATCGTCATTGGCGGATTTTACTGGTTGAACCTGTATCGCCAAGAACATGGCTGAGCTTGTCGCCAAATTGAACGAGATGATGGCCAACGAGTGGGCCTGCGTCCGCACCCTGCGCCGCGCCGAGTCGCTTTGCGATGATCCTGGCCAGCTCGAAGTCATCAAGCGAGTGCGCAAGGATTGTAGTGTCAATTGCGTCAGCCTCGCCACCATTATTCGTGGCCTGGGCGGGCGGCCGACCGATATCCCCAGCGCGCGCTTCTCCCTGAAGCTTGTCGAGGAATCACTGGCAGATTGTCTCGACCTTGCCCAATCCGCCCAGGAGCATATCGTGGCGGAAATTGACACAGTGATCGATGAGCCCGAGATAAAACCCTGGCGCGACCCGCTTGCGCTTGTCCGAGAGCTCCATGTCGTGGACACGCGCTGGCTGAAGTCGGCGATAGTCAGTTAACCGCCCTGCTCAATACACAATTGCGGCGAAGAGCGGGTAGTCTTTGAGACGTTCGCGGCCTTTGAGGAAGGACAATTCGATCAGGAAATCGATCTCGGCGATGTTGGCGCCGAGTTGTTTGACCAACGTCGCGGCAGCCATCGCGGTGCCTCCTGTGGCGAGAAGATCGTCGACAATGATGACGTTGTCGCCCTTCTTGAGGGAGTCGATGTGCATCTCGCTGGTCTCGCTGCCGTATTCGAGCGTGTAGCTGGTGACGACCGTCTTATAGGGAAGCTTGCCCTTTTTGCGGACGGGTACAAACCCCACCCCCAGCTTGTAGGCGACCGCGCCCGCGAAGATGAACCCCCGGGCGTCGATGCCGACGACCGCGTCAATTTTCTTGCCCTTATGGCGATCCGCAAACGAGTCGACGGCGATGCGAAACAGCCGTCCGTCGTGCAGAATGGGTGTGATGTCCTTGAACAGGATTCCCTTGATCGGAAAGTCGGGCACGTCGCGGACAGCAGCTTTCAATTCGTCATACATGGTGGTGGCTCACCTCAATGGCTCGCAACGGTGTTTCTACTGGATTGGGCAATGGAAGGGAAGCCTGAAAATGATGAGGCGCGGACTAATTCCGTGAGATGGCTTTTGGCCGGTCCTGTTTTTCCATCACGCGACGGAGCTTGGTCAGCGCGATGTTTTGGATCTGACGCACGCGTTCACGCGTAACCTTGAACTTCCGGCCCACTTCTTCGAGCGTCTTCGGCTTGTTGCCGTCGAGCCCGAAGCGCAGGTTCAGGATTTCAGCCTCACGCGGCTCCAGTTCCTCCAGGATGTCCCGCACCTCCTGCCGCAGCGTCTTGTCGCGCAGCAGTTCAAACGGGGTCAACGCATTCTCGTCGCCGACAATTTCGCTGAACTCCGTTGCGTCATCGTCGCCAATCGGCGCATCGAGGCTGGCCGGGCGGATGCTGATGGTACGCAATTGCGCGACCTTTGTTCGCGAGATCCCGAGCACATCCGCCAATTCCTGGTCGGTTGGCTCGCGGCCCAGCCTTTCGCTGAGCTTATGGCCGGCCCGCTTCATCTTGCTGATCTTGTCAACGAGATGCACCGGCAGGCGAATGGTCTTCGACTGGTTCGCCAGCGCGCGCTTGATGCTCTGCTTGATCCACCACGCGGCGTAAGTTGAGAGCTTCGCCCCTTTCGCCGGATCGAAGCGTTCCACGCCTTTCATCAGGCCGATGTTTCCTTCGTTGATCAGGTCGAGCAGC
>JBGOTY010000052.1:0-14006 GCA_041476745.1 Verrucomicrobiia bacterium
CCAGGTTCGCTACTTCCGCCTTCACGGGGTGACGGGTCCGCGTCACCGCTATACCAGCGAGGAGTTGGGCCGGTTGCGGACGATCTGCGCGGGCCGACAGCCGACCTACTGCCTGTTCAACAATCTGGCCATGATCGACGACGGACAGCGTTTTCAGAAACTATTGAGCCCGCTGACCCGCTGAATGAGGGATGATGACCGCCGGCAGGTAATTGCGCAGACCTTCGGAAGTGGCGTGGCTGACCTCCAGCGTGATTTCGGTAAACTGTTTTTCCGTCCCGGTGGGCGCCGTCTCGAAGCGGACGAACTCCAAGGGACGCAGCATCAGGTCCCTGGCGATTTGTCGGTCCAACTGGGCGCCGCTCTGGTCTTGAAACGTGCACATCACCAGGCACTGCGAGAGCGTCTGCGAAGTGATGTTACGCAACCAGCCCGTCACCATCATCTTCGGCGTGGGTGTTTCGGCAGCGTGCACGAGACGGACATCGGAAAGTTCGACTGTGTCGCCCAACATCAACGGCAAATATCGTTCGAGAAAGGAAGTGTGAATCTTAACCGACTCCTTGCGCGGACCACCCTGCACCAACCCGCTGACCCACAAATCCCCTCCCTCCGCTGACGTGCTCGCAACCTGCAGGACCGCGCCCGCCGCCAAGCCGCTCCATTTACCGCCGTTCCCTTGTGCGACTGCGAACGAAGCGACCCGCGCCAGGTCCTTCGCCACATACGGAATCTCCGGCATTCGTCCCCGTGCCTTCGCGCCCAAACGCAGCACTTCATCGGGAGAGATCTCAGAGGCGGCTGGTGACCGGGCTTCGATTTTCTGGCGGAAATACCAGGTGGCAAGAATGACGACGATTCCGGCTAAACCTGTAATGGTCAAAAGAAGAATGCCCCTGTCGCCGCCCAGACCACGTGTGATTTTCACGAGCACTTTGGACTCACCGTCTGCGAATCAAACCACATGCCGCGTCCGCAATCAACCCTTTCCTAGGGGTCCCCGACGCCCTTCTCACCGAAGTCAAACGCGGTGAACACCTGCAATCGTGCCGCGGGATCGCGCCACGTGTCCGCCGGCAAGCCCGCCTTCCAGCAAACCGTCTCCAACGTCTTCGTCGCGTCCCAATCCTGTTCCCGCGCAACCTTCGGCAACAGCAACGCATGCCGCCAGCCTTTCTGCACGATGATTCCCTGCCGCCGGACATCGAACATCCGCGGTTCCGGCAACTCTTCCGGCGGATTCAAGATCGAAATCTCAATCGCGAGTTCGTCAAGCTCCTGGGGTGCGACGGGTGGGAATCGGGTATCTTCCAACGCGGACGCAACCGCCGCCTCCACGGCGTTCGCCCAGAGCGGCCGCTCGAAATCCATCTTCCCGATGCAGCCCCGCAACTCGCCCTGTTTTTTCAGCGTCACGAATACGCCGCGTGGCGCGCGCAGCCCTTCGGTCACTTCCGCCTCGGGGATTTCCGCTGGCCGCTCCCCGCGTACCGCGGCCTCAATCGTCACGCGCACCCACCGCAGCAGTTTTTCCTGCTCGTCACGGCTGATCGGTGGATCGTCCATAGTTGCACCTCAGCGCCTCCCGCCCGTCACTCATATCCTACGACTGCGCCCACAGCCAGTCAAACACGGCTTCGGGTTCGTCACACCAGGCCCTCGAATAGCTTCTGCCCCTCCGCCGTCGCCGGATCCGGAAGAAAATCCAGCGCGGCCTCCTTCATCGCGGCGACGTTCATCGGGACTTGTTTGCAGGTCGCGTGGGCATAAACCTTGCCGTGCTCGTCGCGCAACTCCGCCTCCGATTCCCAGAGACGGCCGCGATTCGCTTTCAGCCGGGCGACACAGACCAGTCTCTGCCCCACGGTGACTTTATCGACAAAGCGAACGTTGAGTTCCGCCGCAAGGCAGAATCGTTTCTGGGTCGAGGCCGCCGCCCAAAACATCGCTTCGTCGAGAACGGTCGAGAGGATCCCGCCGTGGACGATGCCGCGGAACCCCGCGTGTTGGGCTTGCGGCGTGAAGTCGGCGTGCACTTCGTCTCCTTCGCGGTGAAAGCGAAGATGGAGTCCATGTGGATTGTGCGCACCGCAGACGAAACAGTCGCGCGTGTAGGGAAGCGGTAGCTTGCTCATTTCATGAAAACCCTTAAGAGACGGCCAACCAGATAGATGAAAAACCACGCGGGCAACGCGAAGATCAGGATCGATTCCAGCGATGGCCAGTTCCACGTCACCAACCCGACCTGCATCGGATACAAGCTGATCAAGAAATAGCCCGAGAACCGCGTGTGCCCCAGCACCTGGCACAGCGTGCGGTCCTTCTTGCGAAACCCCAGGATAATCGTGAAAATGCCGAGCCCGACAGCGCATGCGGCCACGACCCACGCGATCGCCGTGTGGTCCTTGGCGCTCCCCAGGTAAGCGAAAAAACCGAGGTTCGAGAGGTGCATCGCCCAGTTCACCCCCGCCCAGAGCATGATGAAACCGTTGCCCACGGCATGGCCAAACGACACCTTGCTCCGGTACAGTTCGCCCAGCACCAACGAAACGTACAACGGCACAATGCCCAGCCAAACCGCGCCGAAATCCCGAAACGGCGCAACCAGCAAGTTGATAAGCCCAACCAGATGTCCCTCCAACGGCACGAACCGCACCTCCTTCCCACGCTTTCTAACACAGGACCGAATCCCCGAGCAACCTCCGCTTCGCCATCGCAGCGACCTCCCCGGTTCGGTTCCCTGCAGCGGCGATCCACGACTGCCGATGTTCCCGTACCAAATTTCATACCTCATCCACGTAACCCATTGTAATTCCCGCAGATAAGTGGGGAGTTCGTTTCGCAGAAACACATGTTTTCGCGACCCCTCCCCCCGATCGGACATCTCCTCACCACTTGGGGGGAGCCGAGCCGAAAGCGAGACGCGACGAGCCTCCGGACCGGAGTTCGGAGCAAAGGATTGAGGTGAGGGGTACTTGCGTCCTCGCGAAGTAGCCTTGTCGCGCCGTAGCTTTAGCGACGGCGGATTCAATTCATAATTCACCCACCGACTATACCCACCCCGCCGCACCCTGTCCAGCAAATTTATCGGTTTACGATAGTCGCTCGTTAGGCATCCCGCATTTCCCGCCGTAAACTTTCTTACTGGCAGGGCGCCTTCGTTCTGGTACAACATCACGCAGTTGGTTTATGCACGATCTCATGAAGCAATTTCCACACGTTCTCAACTTTCCGCCGTCATCCACAAAAGGCCAATGGTGGAAGGATCAGATCATCCGCGGCGATTCTCTGCCGATTTTACGCGCGATGCCGAAAGAAAGCATTCATTTGGCAATCACCTCACCGCCCTACAATGTTGGCCTCGAATACGACTCGCACAATGACAAGATGCCATACGAGGACTATTTGCAATGGCTTACGCTGTTCTGGAAGGAGCTATACCGCGTCCTCGTGCCGGGCGGCCGGTTTGCTCTCAACATCGCGCCCACTAGCATCAAAGACTTCCGCCCGATCCACTATCACATGACGCGTGACCTGGTGAATGTTGGATTCATTATGCGTACCGAGATTCTCTGGTACAAACAGGCGATGCGTCGCCGCACGGCGTGGGGTTCGTGGAAGAGCCCGCGCAACCCGCACATGGTGCCAAGTTGGGAGTACGTACTCGTATTCTCAAAAGGATCTTGGACGTTGGAGGGCAACAAAGCCGATGCGAACATCACCGGCGAAGAATTCATCAAGTATTCCGATGCGTTCTGGCAAATCCAACCTGAGACACGTGGCCGTCAACCATTCCTGAAGAGTCTCTATCCCCCGCGCCGGGGGCGCAAGGCACCGGAGCAGAAGGCAAATGGCCACCCGGCTCCGTTTCCCGAAGAGTTGATCAAACGGCTAATTAAGTTCTACAGCTATCGCAGCAACGTCATTCTCGATCCCTTCGGCGGCATGGGCACCGTGGCCGCAGTGGCCCAACGATACGGGCGACATTTCGTTCATCTTGATCTCTCCGAGAAATACTGCGCCGTCGCGGTGGAACGTGTGGCCGCTGAAATAAAACAGATGCGTCTTGATGGGCTACCGTCCCGCAAGCCCGAGAACACCCCGGCTCCTGCTTTGGTTGCCGAGGCCAGGATGTAGTGCCCAATTTTATATCCGCTGTGCTCGGCGAAGATTTTCTTTCCGCCTCGCCGTCAGTGTTCACCTTCGGCGCCAGGTGTAGTCAGGTCGCCTGCTTGAGGCCTTCACATGCCTTGCGCAGTTGCCTGAGTCTTCTACTTCCGCACATCGTGGTCCGCCTCCTAATTCTTCCTCCGAGCATTTCTCCATTGGTCGTATCGGCATTGCTCGTCGTTGCGCCAGCAGTCCAGGCTGAAGAACTTTCGTCGTCAATGCGGCATCCGCCTTCACCGAAGCTGCGACGGACAAGAGGATGGGGGCGTTCGGACGAACCGAAGGGAGCAGCGCGTTGCTCTCCGCCCTCCCACCCCACTTCGTGTTCTTCGTGGCTGCTTCGGGCCATTCGTGGCTCTTCCACTTTGACGCTTCCCCACTCTGCGGGTATACTCAACGCGTGGTTCTGGAAGTTACCAAATACGGTCATCCCGTGCTACGCGAGAAGGGCAAGCGCATCGAACGCGTCACGCCGGAGATCCGCCAACTCGCGGCCGACATGCTTGAGACCATGCGCGCCGAGGACGGGGTTGGCCTCGCCGCGCAGCAGGTCGGCCACGCGCTGATGCTCACCGTCATCGATGTGTCCAGCTCCGAGCGGCCCTCGCAACTGCTCATCGATGGCGAGCTGCTGGACATCGCCACGTCCATGCCGTTGGTGCTTCTCAATCCCCGACTGAGCAAACCCCAAGGCGAGCAGATCGCCTCGGAAGGTTGCCTGAGCATCCCCGAAATCAACGCCGAGATCCGTCGCGCTGAAAAAGTGACCGTCCGCGCTCAGGGCCTCGACGGCAAGGAGCTTGTTTTCGAATGCACGGGATTGCTCGCGCGCGCCGTGCAACACGAGGTCGATCACCTCAACGGCATCCTCTTCGTCGATCGCATGGACGCCGCGACACGCGTCAGCCTCGCCGGCAAGTTGAAGAAAATGCAGAAGGAAACGCTGGCCCGGCTTGCCAAAACCGCCAAACCGCGGCGCACGCTGGTGCGCTCGTGAGTCGTCCAAGGTCGTCATTCTGAGCGAAGTCCAGCCTCACCTATGAACTTCCTGCGCTCGATCATCGCGTTGTGCAGCGGTTTCGCCACCTATCGCCCGTACCGCGACCTGGCGGTCACCACCTCATTGAAGCATCTGCTCAAGCTGATCTCCCTGTTGGCGCTGGTGCTGACCATCAGCGCCATCCCGGCCCTGCGGGATGGAAGCGATAGCGTCGCGCACCGCTTTGATGAGGGCCGCCCCGATTTCTCCATTCGCGACGGCAAGATCGTGACCCGGGCGCAACAGCCCTTTTCGTGGGGCAACGACAAGCTACGCTTCATCCTCGATACCACGGGCAAGGTCACCACCCCCGACTCCAACGCCACCTACGGCGTGCTCTTCACCGCCGATAGCTTTCTCTACTGGATGACCTTCACCAACGGGCCCTCTCCCGTCGTCAGCACCCGATTGCAAAGCCTGAGCGGGTTTCCCGACGGCACGATCAACGGTGAGTATTTCCACAATCTGTCTCGGGCATTGCTGTGGCTGTTGGTGCCGCTGGGGTGGCTGCTGATCATGTTGCTGGGAATGTTGAGCTGCCTGATACAGGCCTACCTGTTCTCAATGGTGGCCTCGTTCATGGAACGTTCGATGCCCTCGCCGCTGCAATTGCCGCAATTACTCAACATCGCCATCCACGCCTGCACGCCCGCCGCTATCGTCGTCACCGCCTACACCGCCATGCGCCTCCACAACCTCAACCTGTGGCTGGTCTACCTGATTGTCTACGGAATCTTCCTGATCGGCGCCACCAACGCCTGCCGTGATCCGGTGGAAAGAAGTAAACAGCCCGACTTCGATCCGTTCTAGATGGTTGCAGCGGCGCTTCGTTCTAGCGGCGCCCGTTGTAGCTGCGCTTCTATGAAGCGCAGATTGAATTGATTAGAAATGGCGTTCCACAGAAACGCCTCTACACCGAAAAGCTTTCCCCGCAAGAACACGTCGCCGTCGCATTCACCCACCCCTGTCATCCTGAGCGAAGCGGAGCCGAGTCAGACGAGACGCCGCTGTCGTTTGCGGCAACGATCTAGCCGCGACTAAACGCTGAAGCTTTCCCCGCAAGAACACGTCGCCGTCGCGTTCGGGTTATGGATCTTGAATCCGCCACCGATCATCTTGTCCTGAAAATCGATCTCCGACGCGCTCACGTACAGCGCGCTCTTCACATCCACCAGCACCCGCACGCCCGCCGACTCGACCAGAATGTCCTTCGGCGTCGGCGGATCCTTGTCGAAATCCATCTTGTACTCCAACCCCGCGCACCCGCCGCCCACGATCTTCACGCGCAACGCCCCATTCGCAACCCCGTCGCGCTGCATCAATTGCGCCACCTTCCGCCCCGCCGATTCCGTAAGCTTGATCAGCTTCTCCGAACCAATGCGCGGCGCGGCCTGTGTTGGTGCTTCCGTACTCATCTCCGTTACTCTACCCCAGTTCGCGCCCCAAGTGAAGCCCACTTCACGCGGTCACCTTTCCCATGTTTGTCACCCTGAGCCTGTCGAAGGGTCTCTGTCGTTTCCGGCTGTGCAGACGCCCCGCAGGGTTCGGCGACGGTCTCCCGACCGCGCCGTTTATGCCGACCGCAAGGTCTCCCACTTCCTATGTTTGTCATCCTGAGCTTGTCGAAGGATCTCTGTCGTTTCCGGTTGCACGAACGGTCTCCGCTTTTTCAACCCACTCAGACGTGGCGGGCTTCATACAAGACCTTCCCCTTCTCCAACACTTCCTGAATGAAACAATCACGCCACGCCAACCGCTGACGGATTTTCTGCGGCGTGCGCACCATCAGATCCATCGGGAACGGAGCGCGCACTCTCAAGCGAATCTCCGTGGCTTTGTCCGCACCACACCCTTTGTGCGCCATGATCACCAACAAATCCACATCGGAATCACGTGTGGGTTTTCCATAAGCGTACGACCCGAACAGGATAATCCGCCGCGGACGAAACTCCCGCGCAATCTCCGTGGCGTACTCCCGAATTTGCCGTCGCGTGACCATGATGAAACTGAGGCTACAAACAGAATGGACAAACGGCAAGCGGCAATCAACGCCCCGCTCATTCGGTCAGCTTGAGCAACCTTTCTGAGACTGCGTGTGGCGCTATGCTGGATTGGCGCTGCCCCGATTATGTCTTTGATCCCTGACGCAGGAGCTTGCAGTATTTCCAAAGCTGCTGACATAATAAGACAATCCCGAATCCCCAAACTACGCTGTTTAGGAGGGTGAACGCGAAGGCGAGAGGAGAATCCAAGAGGGATGGAACGAAGATCAACGGCGCCAACATGAACCTGCACAGCGTATAGCCCACAAAGGCAGCCCATGTGCCTTTCGTAGGCCAGTCGTGAGAATTCGCTACGTTCACACAGGCGACAGTTATCGCGAAATGAACCAGCGTGACCGCAATTCCCACAATAAGTGTTCGTCTGTTCACCAGATCGTCACTCCCCACCCTTCCCTCGGATCCCCGGCTCCGTAAGTGCGTGCAGATTGAAAATCTCATTAAGCTGTTGCTCGCTCAATCCCGACACTTCCCGCGCTACTTCGCGCACTGTCTTGCCTTCCTTGTACGCTTTCTTGGCGATCTCGGCGGCTTTGTCGTAGCCGATGACGGGCGCGAGCGGGGTGCACATGGCGAGACTCTGCTCGACCAGCGATTCACAGCGTTCCCTGTCGGCTTCGATGCCTTTGACGCAAGCATCCGCGAAATTACGCGACGCGGTCGCGAGCAGGTGGACGCTCTCCAGCATTTGCGCGCCGATCAGTGGCATGGCGACATTCAACTCGAAGAAGCTCTGCAGTCCGCCCAGTGTGACAGCGAGGTCGGCGCCGATCACCCACAGGCAAACCTGTATCAGGCTCTCGGCAATGACAGGGTTCACCTTCCCGGGCATGATCGAGCTGCCGGGTTGCACGGGAGGAATCCGCAACTCACCGATGCCGCACCGCGGGCCGCTGCCCAACAACCGAAAGTCGTTGGCGATTTTCGCCAGGCTTACCGCGATGGTCTTCAATTGTCCACTCGCCTCAACACAGGCATCGCGCGCCGCCGCCGCCTCGAAATGGTTGCTTGCTTCATGGAGCGGGACGCCCAGCTCCTTGGAAAGCGTGGCAATGGTTCGCTTGGCGAATTCAGGATGCGCGTTCAGGCCCGTGCCCACCGCCGTGCCGCCCAGCGGGAGCACGTCGAGCGTCTCAATGGCTTCCTCGGCGCGTCCCCGCGCGTGCTTCATCTGCGTCGCGTAACCCGAAAACTCCTGACCGAGACGAATCGGCGTGGCGTCCTGCAGATGCGTGCGCCCGATCTTCATCACGCCGTCAAAGTCGCGGGCCTTTTGCGCGAGCGTGGCCTGCAAATGCTCCAGCGACGGCACCAATTCCTCGCGAATCGCCTCGATCACGCTGATGTGAATCGCCGTCGGGAAGACATCGTTGCTGGACTGGCAAAGATTGACGTGGTCGTTCGGGTGCACAGGCGACTTGTCGCCGCGCTTGCCACCGAGAATCTCGTTGGCCCGACTCGCAATCACTTCGTTCGTGTTCATGTTCGTCGAGGTGCCGGAACCCGTCTGGAAAATATCCACGGGGAACTGCGCGTCGAGTTTCCCATCCACAACTTCCGTCGCGGCTTGGACAATGGCGTTCGACACCTTCTTATCGATGAGGCCAAGTTCGAGGTTGGTCTTCGCGGCGGCGCGCTTGATGCGGCCCATCGCATGGATGAATCGCGGCGGCAACGGCCAGCCACTGATCGGAAAATTCGTCACCGCCCGCTGCGTCTGGACACCGTAGTAAGCGTCGGCAGGAACTTCCAGCGGACCCATGGAATCTTTTTCAATTCGCGTTGCCATTTTCTATTCCTCCACGTTCATGCTTTCCCGGCTTTTTGATAGAGCCGAACGCAGTTGCCTTCGGGGTCTTCAAACTCGGCGAGGTGGAAACCGTACTCCAGCCGCGGGCCGTAGTGAAACGTCGCGCCGAGATCGGTCAGCTTCTTGATGAAATGGTCTATGTCGCAAACGTCGACGCTGAATTTGACGGTGTTCTTCTGGCGGTTGGCGCCTTCAAAATGCGCCGCGTCGGCCTGGTGCAACGCGAGGTGGGAACCGTCCCCCAACGCGTATTCCACCCACCACTTCGCATCGACCAACGGCTCGGCGAGGTCGAACGCCTTTTCGTAGAAGGAGCGCAGCTTCGCCAGTTCCTGCGCGTAGAGAAACACGACGTTGATCCGATTGACCTTCGGGTGCATGGGCCGACTTTAATGCAAGCCAAAGACCTTTGCAGCCATTATCGAGGCGTTGACGAGTGGCAGCTGGTATATCCCCAACCCGATCATCGCCACCATGCAGACGTACAGTGCCAACCGCATCGGCCGGCTCACGGGAATCGGCGACGAATCTTCCGCCTCCTGCATGTAAATCGCGCGCCCGACACCGAGGTAAAAATACAATGAGATCACCACCGCCACCGCGCCGATGATCGCCAGCGCGTAGTAACGTCCATCCGTCTGCGCCCGTTGGACCACGGCGGCGAACAACTGGAACTTTCCAAAAAAACCGCTCAGCGGCGGCACGCCCGCCAACGACATCATCGACAGGAACAGCGCCAACCCGAGAATCGGTGAGCGTTTGCCCAGGCCCGAGAAACTGGCGATTTCATCGCTGCCAGTCGCTGCGGTCGTGGCGATGATCGCGAGAAACGCGCACAGGTTTGTGAATGCGTATTGTCCAAGATAGAACAGCACCGCGCTTGCGCCGAGCGCGTTCCCGGCGGCGATACCCATCAGCATGTACCCGGCGTGGCCGATGGACGAATAGCCGAGCAGCCGTTTGATGTTGTGCTGCGGAATCGCGCCCAGATTGCCATACAGGAGCGTCGCGCCGGCCAATACCAGAAGCAATGGCCCCCAAATGCCCTGCACCGGCAGCAGCCCGGCAAACAGCACGCGCAGCAGCAGCGCGAATCCCGCCGCCTTGCTGCCCACCGCGAGAAACGCCGTCACCGGCGTCGGCGCGCCCTGATAGACATCGGGCGCCCAGATTTGGAACGGCACGCTGGCGATCTTGAAGCCGAGTCCCGTCAGCACCAGCAGCATCCCAAACGTGAAGGCCAGGGGCGGTTGCGAGCCAAGAGCCGAGAGTTGCGCGCTGAGCCTGTCGAAGTTCGTCGTGCCGGTCGTCCCGAAAATATACGCGATGCCGTACACCGTGAAGCCGCTGGACAGCGCGCCGAGGATCAAATATTTCGTGCCGGCCTCCAGCGACGGAATCTGCCGCCGCAGATAACTGGCGAGAACGTAGAACGTGATTGTGACCAGTTCGAGTGCCACGAACAGCAAAATGAAATCGTTCACCGAGGCGATCAGCAGCATCCCCGTCGCACAAAACATCAGCAATGCGTAGAACTCCGCCACACCCGACTCGATGCGTGGCGAAAATTCCGCCGCCATTACCAGCACCATCGTCAGTGCCAGCAGGAACAGCCGCTTAAAATACAGGGCAAACACGTCAAACCGGTACATCCCGTTAAAGAGCGGCTTATCGATCGGCATGAGCGTGAAACTGTACAACAACGCCACGGCCACAAACACCGCGGCCAGGTAACCGATGGTCCGCTTGTTCGGAATCGGGCTGAACGCATCCACGAGGAGAATCAGGATGCCCCAAATCGCCAGGAGACATTCCAACTGAATGGCGTAGAGGCTAATCATTCCGGCACCTTCGTCAAATTCGCTAACGGGGCGGCGGCGGCGCTGCGGTCGCTGTCCGCCGGCACAATCGTCGCCACGGTTTGCTTGATAATGTCCGTCAGCAATCGGGGATAAAACCCGACCGTCAGCAGGGCCGCGAGTAACAACGCGTACGGGAATTTCTGCTTGAACGTGACCGCGTCCTTGAGCATCGACCACTTCTCATCAAACGGCCCAAAGAAACTCATCCGCACCGCCCAGAGCAAATACGTTGCGGTCACAACAATCCCCCAAACCGCGCAGATGGTCGCCACGCGAAACAACGTCGAGCCCTGGTGCCATGCGCCGAGGAAGACCATCAATTCGCTCACAAAGTTCGCGAACCCCGGCAATCCGCTCGACGCCATCACGGCCATGACCATGCACACGCCAATGAACGGGATCTTCCGCGCAAGACCGCTCAGGTCCGGCACAAAACGATTGTGCGTCTGGTGGTAGAAAAAGCCGATCAGCGAGAATGTCAGCGCCGCCATGATCCCATGCGCGAACATCAACAACACCGCTCCGCTGACGCCGACGACATTCAAGGTCGCAATGCCGAGCAACACATAGCCCATGTGGCTCACCGAACTGTAGCCGATGACGAACTTCCAGTCCTTCTGCGTCAATGCTGTCCAGCCGGCGTAGAGAATGTTGAAGCAGGCGAGAATTGCCAACAGGTTCGCCCAATGCCGCGCGCCTTGCGGCAACAGTGGCAGCGCCAGCCGAATAATGCCGTACGCGCCCAGTTTCTTCAGCACGCCCGCGTGCATCATCGATGCCGCTGTCGGTGCCGCCGCGTACCCCAGCGGCGACCACGTATGAAACGGCCACATTGAGGCGAGGAAGCCAAATCCAAACAGCAAACACGGGAAGACCCACATCTGGGTGTTCGTCGCCACCCAGTTGTGCTGCAGCTTCTCGATGTCCGTCGTTCCGCTGATCGAATAGATCGCCAGCAACCCGATCAACGCCAGCACCGCACCCGCCGTCAGGTACAGCGTCAACTTCATCGTCGCGTACTCTTTCGTGCGTCCATGCTTGCCCGGCGGCAACGAACCCCACACGCCGATCAGCAGATACATCGGGATTACCGCCAGCTCGTAGAAAAAGTAGAAGAAAAACAAGTCCATCGTGGCAAACGTCCCACTGATGCCCGTCGTCAGCGCGAGAAACAAAATGTAATACTCCTTCTCTCGCTCATGGATTTCGCTGGAGACAAACGCCCCGCAGAACGACACAAACCCGACCAGCAACAGCAACGTCATCGAAATGCCATCCACCCCGAACTTGAGCGAGCACCCATAAGTCGGCAGCCAGCTAATGCTCTTCACAAACTGATACCCGCTCTCATGCCGATTGAACTTCGCGAACAACACCAGCGTAATCAGCAGCGACACGCCCGTCGCAGACATCGCCAGCGCCCGAATCGCCCCCGGCCTGTTCGCGGGAAACAGAAAAACCAGAAACGCCGTCGCCAGCGGGAGCAGGACTGCGATGCCTAGAAGAATGTCCATAATCAGTCCGCGGACTCCCTTCGAAGAAGACGAACAGCCTGAATCTGAACCCCCATCACCGATAAGAGGATCACGCCAAGGATAGGGAATGCGATGCGTTGCGTCGATTCGCCGAATCGGAAAGCCCAGATTGTGTCGCTGATAGCTTTGAACATGACCGCAAGAAATTCCAAGCAAAGTAGCCCAAACAAAGGCCACCAGAGCACCGGTGGTCGGATGAATCGCCAAGGAACAATTAGGGGCAAAGCCAACAGAACCGATCCGGCTATCACGCTAATGAACTGAAGTCCTTCCAGCCTGTCTTGAGTTCGGCTCGCTATCTCGTTGCAGAACCAAGCCGACACGATAAAAAATGCGCCTAAAAGAAATCCGAAGCAGCGAGCCGTTCTCAATCCCCTTCGATTTGAAATATGAAGATGCCCTATCATGCTTTATCTCACCACCACACAATAAATGATCACCGTCACGCCGAGGCCGACGAGGAAGGCGTAACCGGAGATGCTCCCGGTTTGGAGCAGGCGCACGGTGCGACCCAACAGGCCTGTGCCGACCGACAGACCGCCGATGCCGAGCCGCTGGAGAATCCAACGGTCGAACAGATCGCAAATCGTCGCGATGGTGCCCTGCACGTATTTCACAATCCACGCGTACAATTCATCGAAGTAGTACTTGTTCTCCACGAGCGTCCAGATTTTGCCGAGCGCGGTTTTAACCGGTGCATCGCTGGGTTCTGGTTTCCAATAAATTGTCGCAGCCAGGAGGAATCCAAAAAGCGGGACGGCAATCAGGCCACCCGTCAGCAACGCGGAATGGTGCCCGGTTTCTGGCAGAGCCCCTAGAAAATCAGGCACCCGGCCGTGCCAGCCGGCGACGATCGAGAGTAGCGCCAGAAACACCAGCGGCAACGTCATCACTAAGGGCGATTCATGCGCATGGTCGTAGGCATGGCGGTCGCGCGGCTGGCCGAAGAACACCACGAACACCTCGCGTCCCATGTAGTACGCCGTCAGAAATGCCGTCGTGATCGCCATGATGAATAACGGTGTGTTTTTCTCGAACGCGAGCAGGAGGATTTCATCCTTGCTGTAAAACCCGCTCAACGGCGGCACACCCGCCAGGGCCAGTGTGCCAATGAGGAACGTCCAGAAGGTGATCGGCGTCTTCTTCCACAAGCCGCCCATCTTCCAAATATCCTGCTCGTGGTGGAGCGCGATGATGACGCTGCCCGCGCCGAGGAACAGCAGCGCCTTGAAAAATGCGTGCGTGGTCAGGTGAAACATCGCTTGTGTCGGCCCGCCAAGACCAACGGTCATTACCATGTAACCCAGTTGGGAGAGCGTCGAATACGCGAGGATGCGTTTGATGTCATTCTGCGCAATGGCGATCGTCGCCGCCATGATGGCGGTGATACCGCCGATCCAGGCGATGAGCCACAACGCGACTTCGCTCGGCAGAATCAGCCACGATACGCGGCAGAGCATGTACACGCCCGCGGCCACCATCGTCGCGGCATGAATCAACGCCGACACCGGCGTCGGGCCTTCCATCGCG
>JBGOTY010000053.1:0-13969 GCA_041476745.1 Verrucomicrobiia bacterium
AGCCGCACCCTCAACTACTCGAAACTTCTACTTCTGCATTATATCTTGCCACTTCCACTTCCACTTATGCATCTTAGTAACAAGGAAAAATCATGCGGGACATCAAACTTTACTCGCGCAAGCGGTGCGGCTGGTGCGTCGAAGCCAAGGATTATTTGAAGACGCACGGCATCCCGTTTGAGGAAGTCGACGTGGGCCGCGACGCGGCTGCCGACGAGGAAATGCAGCGTCTTTCCGGTCAACGGTTCGTGCCCACCCTCGTCGTGGATGGTCACGTGCTCGCCAACTTCGACACCGGCCAGCTCGAGCAGTTCCTCGCCAGGCTCAATGCCTCACCAAACTGACCAGGTACACGACCAGATGCGTCCCCGCGCAAGCGTAGGCGGCCGCGACCAGATCGTCCAAAACGATTCCGATCCCCCCTGAGAAATCCTCCGCTTCGCGCACGGGTGGCGGTTTCCAGATATCGAAAAGCCGAAACAGGGCGAAGCCCACAACGACATGCCACCAACGTGCGCCCAATCCGATCATCGCCAGCGGTAGCGCCACAATCTCGTCGATGACGACACTTGGCGGGTCAGGATGATGCATCAATTCCGCGGCGGCGCCCGCGCACCACACGGCCAGCGCAATGGCAAGTACCAGTAGCAGACCGCGCAGCCACAGGTGGTGCGTTTGGTTCAGCGCCCACCAGAGACCGATCCCGACCAGCGAGCCCGCCGTTCCCGGTGCCACCGGCAGGTATCCGACCCCGAAGCCCGTCGCCAGGAATTTGACGAAGCGATCACGCATCGTGGAGGAAGCGTTCTCCGTTCTTGTAAAAATAGACGATGCCCGAGAGAAGGGTCAGCCCGACGGTCAACAGCATCAGTCCAAACGCTGACCGTGAAAAAAACACGTTGAACTGTTGATAGTCCACGCCAAAGCAATTCCAGTCCTCACGGGCGGCCAATCCGAGCAGGATGAAAATGATCGTCACCATTTGCGAGATGGTCTTGTGTTTGCCCAGCCGCTCGGCGCGCAGCACGACGCCCTGTTGGCTGGCCACCAATCGCAGCCCTGTGACCAGGAAATCCCGCGCCACGATCACCAGCGCCATCCACGCCTGGACCAACGGCACGCCCGGTCGGTAGCTGGGTTGTTCGATAAAGCAGATAAAAGCGGCCGTCGTCAGGATTTTGTCGGCCAGCGGGTCGAGTAGCATGCCGAAGCTTGTCTCCATTCTGTGCCGCCGCGCGTACCAGCCGTCCCACCAGTCTGTCAGGCTCGCCACAACGAAGATGATCAGCGCCGTCGTTTTCCCAAACGGAAAATGCGACCGGAGCCACCCAGCCGGCGGCAGCAGCAAGGCCATGACAAAGTAAACGGTCAGGACGATGCGCGCGACTGTCAGCCTGTTCGGCAGATTCATTGGCCGCGCATTGTAAACGCCCGTCGCGTCGCAAAACAAGCCCGTTACGCCCCGTCTTGATATGAGCTTGACCGATTTCGGCGATTCCCCTATATTTTACAGGTAGATTTTGGCGGGATGGAACCAGTGGGTCAAAAACCCACTTTTTTGTTCCCTGAAAGGGTTGTGCCGACGAAGGACGGAACGCTTATGAGCGGTGAACTAATAGTAGCGGTGGAATATTTTCAGCGCGAAAAGGGCATCGACAGGGAAATCCTGTTTGAGGCGGTCGAGCAGGCTTTGCTGCAAGCCTCCAAGAAAAGCGTCGGTCCTGCGCGCGATCTCCGCATTGAGATCGACCGCAAGACGGGCGTGATTCGCGCCCTCGCGAAGCAATTGGTGGTCGAGAACGTCGTTAACAAGCACGATGAGATCTCATTGACGGACGCCCGACGCCGCTTTCCGAATGTCCAGCTTGGTGAAAACATCGAGATTGAGGTCACTCCACAGAATTTTGGCCGGATCGCCGCGCAAACCGCCAAGCAGGCAATGCTCCAGCGCATTCGCCAGGTCGAAAAGAACATGGTGTTCGAGGAATTCAAGGGTCGCGCCGGCGATATCCTTTCCGGCACCGTGCGCCGCTTCGAGCGCAGCGACGTCATCATCGACCTCGGCAAGATCGAAGGCATCATGCCCAGCCGAGAGCGCGTGCCCACGGAAGAATACCAGCCTGGCGACCGCATTCGCGCGTACACCCTGAGCGTCGAGAACGCCTTGCACGGTCCGGAGATCGTTCTTTCCCGCAGCCATCCCGATTTCGTCCGTAAACTTTTTGAACTTGAAGTCTCGGAAATCGCGGACAAGACCGTCGAGATCAAAGGCATCGCGCGCGAAGCGGGTTATCGCACGAAGATTGCCGTTTTGTCCCACGACGAAAAGGTCGATCCCGTTGGCGCTTGCGTCGGCATGCGCGGGATGCGCGTGAAAAACATCGTGCGCGAACTTAGCGGTGAGAAAATCGACATCATCCGTTGGGACCCGAATGTTCGGCAGTACGTCAACAACGCGCTGGCCCCGGCCAAGCTGCGGAATCTCGTCATCGACGAGGCTCGTCATTCGGTTAAAATTATCGTCGATCCCGACCAGCTTTCACTGGCGATTGGCAAGAAAGGCCAAAATGCGCGCCTGACCGCCAAACTGACCAGCTGGAATATCGAGATCGAGAAGGAAGAGACGGCGGAACTGGGCTTCGAAGAGAAAGTTGCGCGCGCGGTGCAGGCGATCATGACGATCCAGGGGATTGAGCGCGAGACCGCCGAGGTCTTGGTCAAGGGTGGTTTCCATTCCCTCGAAGGGTTGCTCGCGGCGGACCTGAACGATTTGACCGATATTCTGGGTGCCGAAAAAGCCGCGGCGGCGCAACAGGCCGCCAATGCCGAGCAGGAACGGCGGGAAGCCGCCCAGCCTGCGGAGGGTGAACCGAAGGCGTAATGAGTACTCGCGTACACGAGTTGGCAAAGCGGTGCGGCCTTTCGAACAAGGACATGATCGAAAAGCTGCACGCGATGAATTATCCCGTGAAGAGCCACTCGAGCACCGTCGACAAGATCACGGCCGAGTCGATCGAGAAGGAATACGGTTACGTCGCGCCGCCTCCGCCACCCGCGCCAGAAACGCCCGTCTCCCCGGCCACAACACCTGTGGCTGTTGCGACTGAAAAAAACGACGGCGCGGCAACGGTTGCCACCGTCCCGGCTCCCGGGCCCGTTGCCGAACCGCCAAAAGCGGCCCCGGAAGCACCTCAGCTGACACCGGCAAAGATCGTCACAACGCCGGCGGCGTTCCAGGTTTCAACGCCAGCGCCTGTGGTCGTCCCGAAACCTGCGCCGGCTACAACGCCTTCGAGACCCGCCTCAACGCCCCAACCGACGGTGAAGATCACGACCGCACAGCGCCCGGTGGCGCCGCCAGCTCCTGCGCCGCGACCGACTTCCTACCCGCCAGCGACGCCGACACAGCCCGCGTTCATCGTGGACGAGAAGGGCAACAAGGTGGTGCAGATGAAGCCGCCCGTGATCGTGCGCGACTTCGCCCAGCGCATCGGCATCAAGTCGCACGTTTTACTGGCCGAGTTAATGACGATGAATGTTTTCGCCAACCCTTCCGAGAGCATTGGCGAAGACATCGCGCGCAAGATTTGTGAACGCCACGGCTTTCTCTTCGAACTGGAAAAACGCGAACGCGGCGCTGGCACGGTCCACGCCCCACCCAAGAAGGTCGAACCGCTCGAAGTGGGAGAACAAGCCACCGACTTGATGCCGCGACCTCCGGTGGTCACCGTCATGGGTCACGTCGACCACGGCAAGACCTCGCTCCTCGACGCGATCCGGAAAACAGACGTGGTCGCCCACGAAAGTGGTGGCATCACGCAGCACATTGGCGCGAGCGTCGTCTCCCTGCCCGATGGCAAGTCCATCACGTTTCTCGACACGCCAGGCCACGAGGCATTCACCAAGATGCGGGCGCGCGGCGCGAATGTCACGGACATCGCGATCCTCGTCGTCGCCGCGGATGACGGCATCATGCCGCAGACCATCGAGGCCCTCAATCACGCCAAGGCCGCCCAGGTGCCGATCCTTGTGGCCATCAACAAATGCGATTTACCGACCGCCAACCCTGACCGTGTGAAAAAACAGTTGCAGGAGCACGGCCTCAGTCCCGAGTCCTGGGGCGGCGAAACCATCACCGTCGAGGTCTCCGCAACAACGAAGAAGGGCATCGACACCTTGCTGGAGATGATCCTGTTGCAGGCCGAGATCATGGAACTGAAGGCCAGCCCGAAAGTTCCGGCCAAAGGCAACGTGATCGAGGCGCAGATCGAGCCGGGCATGGGACCGACCGCCACGGTGCTCGTGCGCAAAGGCACGCTGCACGTGGGCGATGGCATTGTGTGCGGCCCGTTCTGGGCGAAGATCCGCGCGTTAATCAACGACAAGGGCCAACGCATCAAGGAGGCGCCGCCCTCAACGCCGTTAAAGATTGTCGGCCTCTCCGGCCTGCCGGAAGCCGGCGCGGAGTTCAATGTCATGAAGAACGACAAGGAGGCCCGCGCCCTCAGCGAACAACGCGAACTCGAAGCGCGGGGCGCGATCCTGGGACAGGCACGCGGCTCACGGCTCGAAGATCTCTTCACGCAATTCAAGGATGGCGAGCGGAAGAAGCTGCACCTCGTCCTCAAGGCCGATGTGCAAGGCTCGCTCGAAGCCATCGCCGATTCGCTCGGCAAACTGAAGAGCGAGAAGATCGAACTCGAGATCATCCATGGCGCGGTCGGTAGCATCACGGAAAATGACGTCCTGCTCGCCAGCGCTTCGTCCGCCGTCATCATCGGGTTTCGGGTAAAACCAGAGAGTGGCGTCACAGACGCGGCAAAACACGAGGACGTGCAGATCAGGTTGTACACCATCATTTATGAGTTGATCGAGCAGGTCGAGGAATCGATGGAAGGCCTGCTGGAGCCTGATTCCAAGGAAATCGTGATCGGCCACGCGGAAGTGCGGAAGGTATTCGAACTTTCCAAGGGGCCGGCAGTAGCGGGGTGCGTCGTCACCGATGGTCGCATCGCGCGGAGCGCCCGGGTCCGGCTGCTGCGCCGCAAGGCCGTGCAGTATGAGGGACGGATCTCGAGCCTCAAGCATTTCCAAGACGATGTCCGGGAGGCCAAAGCCGGGTCGGAGTGTGGCTTGCGGCTGGAGAATTTCCCCGGAATCCAGGAAGGCGACATCCTGGAGTGTTACACGGTCGAAAAAGTCGCTGCGAGTCTGTAACCCATAACTCAACCGCCCAACGCGGAGGACGAAACACGGAATGATCCAGGTCGTGTTGCCCGCTCTTCTCTTTCCTTGGGCCACCATTACCATGAGCAGTCATCGAATTGAACGAGTCTCTGAATTGGTCAAGCGTGAGGTCAGCGAGATCGTGCTGGAGTTGAACCTCAACGACTGCGGTTTCGTCACGATCACCGCCGCGAAGATCAGCCCCGATCTCAAGGAAGGGCGCATCTTCATGAGCGTGATCGGTTCAGCAGAACAGAAGCAACGTGCGGTCGATACGCTCGAACGCCGACACGGCCACATCCAGCACGAGTTGGCCCACCGCATCGTCCTCAAATACACACCGCGACTGAAGTTCTTCCTCGACGAAACCGAGGCGCACGCCAGTCACATTGATCATTTACTCGACGAACTCGGGGGCGAACCAGCGGATGAGTGATGCCTGCCAGCAGATCTGCGAGTTGTTGCGGAGCCAGAACACGTTTCTGGTGCTCACCCACTACCGCCCCGACGGCGACGCGGTCGGCTCGCAGTTGTCGCTCCTCCTCCTGCTTCAGGACCTCGGCAAGACGGTCGAAGCCTGGAATGACGACGAGGTTCCCGCGAAGTTCCGCTTTCTGCCGCATGCCAATCGGATCACCCGCCCGCCAGCCGAGCCGAAGGATTTCGATGTCGTCATTGCCATCGACACATCCACGTGGCAGCGGGTTGGCTCCGCGGCCCAGCGTATCCGCAATAAGAAGCACTTCATCAACATCGACCATCACGTCAGCAACGAGAAGTTCGCCGAAATCAACTGGATTGTGTCCGAAGCTCCCGCGGCGGGGCAAATTGCCTACGACTTGATCCAGCGGGGCGGTTTCACGTTGACGAAAGAAATCGCGACCTGCCTGTTCGCGGCCATTTCGACGGACACGGGTTCTTTCAGCTACACCGGCACGACCTCCGAATCGCTTCGTGTCGCTGCCAAACTGGTCGATACGGGAATCAACGTCGGCGAGATATGCCGCCAAGTCTACGAGAGCTACCCGTACGCGCGGCTTATGCTGCTCCAGAAGGCGCTCGCGCAACTCCAGTTGACCGACCAGAAGCGCATTGCTTACACGTGGGTCACGGTCGAGATGTTCGAGGAGTCCGGCGCCAAGCGCGAGGACACGGAAGGGCTGATTGACTACGCCCGCGCGATTGAGGGTGTCATGGTGGCGCTGCTTTTCGAAGAGATGGCCGAGCCGGGCAAGATCCGTATCAGTCTGCGCTCAAAACACCCGCAGATCGACGTGAACTCCATCGCCCGCCGCTTCGGTGGCGGTGGCCATCGCGAAGCCGCTGGCGCGCGCCTCTCGGGTGAACCGCACGAGATCGAGCGCAAAGTGCTCGCGGCCGTGAGCGAAGCGTTGGCTGCGGCAGCACTCTAATTCCCTTGCCCCATGCAACCACAGCTTTCACCATTTGACGGCGTACTCTTGATCGACAAACCTGCGGGCATGACATCGCATGATGTCGTGGACCGTGTGCGACGCCACTTCCGTTTCAAGAAGGTGGGCCACTGCGGCACGCTGGATCCGGCGGCGACGGGCCTGTTGATCCTTGTCCTTGAACGCGCGACCAAGCTGCAGGACCGTTTGATGTCCGATGACAAGGCCTACGAAGGCACCATGATCCTCGGCGTTTCGACGGATTCGCAGGACGGCGACGGTGAGATCATCGCTCAGAAACCGGTGCCGCCGCTCACCGCGGAAGACATCGAGCAGGTCCTGGCCAAATTCCGCGGCGACATCCAACAGATTCCACCGATGGTCAGTGCGGTCAAACACCAGGGCACGCCGCTCTATAAACTGGCGCGCAAAGGCAAGACGGTCGAGCGCGAGCCGCGGCTCATTCACATCTACGACCTCCGCGTTCTCGGGCTCGAACTGCCGCGCATTACGTTTCGCGTGGCTTGCACCAAGGGCACATACGTGCGCACGATCTGTTCGGACGTCGGCGATCTGCTTGGCTGCGGCGCGCATCTCCACGAGTTGCGACGGACGCGGTCCGGCAAGTTCGATGTGAACGAAGCCCACCAACTCCAGGCAATTCTGACACTAACGCGCGAAGAATTGAAACCGCTTATCATTCCAATCCTGAAGTTTGTCGGCTCCAGTGCTGCGTGATGCAGGTTTTTCGCACATTCGAAGAACTGGCAAAGCACTCCCAAAGGGTGTGCCTGGCCATTGGCGTGTTCGATGGTGTCCATCTGGGTCACCAGCGGGTGATCGGGCAGGCGCGCGATGACGCGCGGGCGGTGGACGGCACATCCGTGGTGCTGACCTTTGATCCGCACCCACTCCGCGTTCTGCAACCCGATAAAGCCCCGTTGCTGCTGACTTCCACCGAACACAAACGGGCGCTCATTGCGAAGCTCGGTGTGGAGGCATGCTTGTTGCTCACGTTCGACAAACCATTCTCGCTCACGCCGCCGGAACAGTTTATCGATGCGGTCGCCCGCCAGACGAATCAACTCCAAGAGATCTGCATCGGCACACGCTTCCGCTTCGGGCACAATCGTGCGGGCGACGTACGGTTGATGGAAGCGCTGGCGCCGCAATACGGCTTCGTCGCCAAGGAGATCAAGTCCGTCATGCTCGGCGAAGAGATGATCAGCTCGACGGCGGTTCGGCAGCATGTGCTGAATGCCCGGCTCGAACGCGCCGCCGCGATGCTGGGACGGCCGTTCTCAATCCTCGGCACCGTTGAGTCAGGCGACCACCGTGGACGCGAGTTGGGTTTCCCGACTGCGAACCTGAATCCCCACAACGAAGTCCTTCCACCCGATGGCGTGTACACCGTGCGCGTGGTTGTCGGTGAGGAGCAGTTTGGTGGCGTGGTCAACATCGGCATGCGCCCCACCTTCGCAGGGGTGCTGCCGCGCCGGGTGTTGGAAGTGCATATCCTCGATTTCGCGCGCGAACTCTACGGCCAAGATGTTGAGGTTCTCTTTCTGTCGAAACTGCGCGATGAGCAGAAGTTCGCGTCGGCTGAAGCACTGAAGACGCAGATTGCCGCCGACATCTGCGAAGCCCGCAAAGTCCTCGGACGCCAGCCTGACTTCTGACACCCCGCCGCGTCAATTCGGCCAATTGGGGACGGACAATTCGCGCACGCGAAGGAAATGAAACAAGTTGGTGACGCCGACGCTTGGATAGTTCCACAGGCGCGGCTCCGACGAGGGCGTGATGAAGAGATCGCTCCACGTCATCGAACTCGAATACTGCTCGTTCGTGACACCTTGTACCGCATAGGTTCGCAATCGGTAACTCGTCCAGGTCACAACGTTGCTCGGCCCTGCGAGTTGGAGATTCGTAATCCGCGGCGGCGTAGCGGTATCCAGAACCGTATTCGGCTCGTCGCTGGTCGGGAATAGGAAGGTGAAGCAACGTGGCGAGCGGACATTCCACCACTGCTCATTGTGCCACTGGCCGTAGCCAATCGTGTGATCCAGATCGAGATTGAAGGCGTAACCATTCTGAAGAAGTTTATCACGCTCGCCGACGGTCGACAGCAAATCGTCGCTGGAGCCGACTGTGCCCTGCGCATCCATGTTGCCGCTATCAAGGTAGATGCGAATTGGCCGCTTCGCGTCCGGTGATGGAATCGGGAAACAAATATCAAGCGAGGATGACATGGCGCCGATTTTGTGAAACGTACCCGAACGTTGCCAGCCCAGGTACGCGGAGATCAAGCCGCCGAGAGAAGACCCAAGCACACCCGTATCATCAGGGTCGAATAGCGTGCGGTAATTGACGTCGATGATCGGCTTCAATTCATCGACCAGCAGCGAGGCGTACTTGTCACCATGCGGCGTGCTGCACTGGCTGTACGAACAGCCGGGGGGCGCGTATTCGCAGAATCGGTCACTCGAATTGTCCACTCCCACGATGATTGTCTCGCGCATCCTGCCAAAGCGAATGAGATTATTGGCATTGGTATCAGCGTTCCAACAGCCGAACGGCCCCATTCCCAGAAACAGATTCTGTCCATCGTGCATATACAACACGGGGTAGCGCTTCGTCGTATTCTCGTTATAGCCACGCGGCAGATAAACGCGAATCGTGCGGCTGGCGAGGTTCGTGGAGTTCAACGTAAAGGTCTCGATCCGGTTTGTGCTCACGAACGCCGGCGGCCAGTAGTTGTACACCTGTCCATCCTGCACCACGGCCGCATCCAGTGGCGTCTCGTAATTGCGCCCACCCACCCCATCCGGATTGTCATAGTGGCCCTGGTTGTCGGTGAACACAAAAATCAAATTCGTCTCGCCCGCGTGGTTGATACCATCCACACGCCACAGCTTCTCCCCGCCGTTGCGTCCGGGTCCGACCGCCAGCATGGGTTGAACGACGAAGTTCATCGTCGCTGTGTTCGAGTACAGCAGCGAAACGCTTGACCAACTCGAGTAATAAAAAACCGTCTTGCCGCTCCACGGCGCCGCAGGCCCGGCTGGCGTCGAACCCGTACGATTCGCACCCGGCTCGTAGCTGCCATTGCTAGGATTGCTGTAACACGTCGCGCAGTCGCTGCGCTTCACAAACTTGTACTGGTAGCTTGTACCCTGAAGGATGCCAATGCTCACGGACCAGGTGCACACGGAGCCGACACAACTGTTCGGCACCAGCTTAATGGCGTTGACCATGTTCGAGCCGGACAACTGTGGAATGTTGCCCAAAACGAAGATGCTGTCGCCAAACACCGTGTTCGTGGTGATCTGAAAAGTAACCGGAATATCGGCGGGACCCGCGAACGCAAAAGCGCCGCACATCAATAACCCCAGACCGAAAGTGACTACCCGTGGCAGCTTGGCCATAGCGAGCCGCGAAGGTAGCAGGAAACTAGTTTAGAAGCAAGCGCAGGAGCGTTTGCGCCACCACGAGGGGTTGGCCACTTCCACCAAACACCCATCCGTGCCTGCCGTTCCCACGCCCCATCTGGCTGGCTCCTTGCACCCCCAATTCAGTTATGTCCACCCTCTCCCGCTGCGATTTTTGCCAGGCAGTCTCACTGCGATAACTGCTTTTGGCCAGCGCCAGGACCATGTTCTGCAACTCGTCGGCATCGAGCCATACCAGCGCGCACGGATCGCAACGGTCAATCTGGATCGCGGCAATACCCATGTAGCCGTACTTTTCCATTGTCTGGCGGCAATCGGGACAAAGGAACTTCGGCTCATCCTGCCACCCCTCGTTCGCGCGAAATGCCGCCGTCTCCGCCGTCTCGCACGACACCGCGTGCCAGCTTTTCTCCAACACGTCGATCAAATCGCGGTGCAGCATCAACACCCCCTTGCAGTCGCGACAACAGCGAAACGACAGCGTGTCAAGTTGCTGTTCCTCGAGCGGCTTGGCACAATGTGGACAATTCGCGCTCAGGCTTTCCTTCCGAATTTCTTCTCCAGCTCAGCGTACGACAGCTGAATCATGGTCGGACGACCGTGCGGGCACGTGTAGGGCAATTCGCACTCGTGAAGCTGCTGCAGTAACGCACGCAGTTCCTCGCCGCGCAACGGGTCATGCGCCTTCACCGCATGACGACAGACGGTCGTGGCGATCCGGTCCTCACTCAGCCGCCGCGCGTGCACGTCTTCACCCATTTGCCGCAGTTCGTCGATGATATTGCGAAATGTCTGCGCCAGGTTTGCCGTGGGAAAATACGGCGGCAACGCGTCGATCAAAAATGTTTTCTCGCCAAACTCGCTCACGCCGATACCCAGTTTGTGCAGCGTCTTCTGGTTGGCGTGAAGGAACGCCGCGTCGCGCGCATCCAGTTCGAGCGTGAGCGGCAACAAGAGCTTCTGGGCGGGCGCGGAATCGGTTTCCAATTCCCGCAGCATCTTCTCGAAGAGCACGCGCTCATGCGCCGCGTGTTGATCCATCAATACGAGACCTTCCGGCGATTCGACCAGGACGTAGAGCTGCCCGATCACACCGAGGATCCGCCACAAACCTTCCTCGGTACGGACCTGGGTGGATGGCTCGGCGGAAACCTCTCCCTCCAATGGCAAAGGCATCGTCGGCGGTTGGTGGGGTTGACTTGCCGAATCGCCCGTCGTTCGCAAGACCAAGGGCGGACGAGCTGACGGTAGCGCGGGCGAGGCGCCGGGTGATGTCGCGAAAGCACGCGGATCGGCCTTCGGCCAACCTTCGCTTTGAACAGGCCGCAAGCCCGCAACCTCCGGCTCCAGCGCGGCGCGGACGGCATCGATCACGCACTGGCGTACCGCGAACTCATCACGGAAACGCACCTCGCGTTTGGTGGGATGGATGTTCACATCTACCACCTCGGGATCGATTTCGAGGAACAGGAACGTCACGGGGAATTTTCCACTCATCAACCCCGTGTGATAACCCTCAAGCAACGCGAAGTTGATGCCTTTGCTCTCGACGGGCCGCCGATTGACAAAGAGATGTTGTTGACGGCGATCCGCACGGCTGACGCCGGGCTTGCCGATGAATCCCGTAACCCGCACATCACCGCGCGTCAAATCGATGGCGAGCAGTTCCTCGGCGAGCCGCGCACCGTGGAATTCGCGCAGGCGACCGAGCAGGTCACTGGTCGGCGCGAGGTTGAAGATTTCGCGGCCATCGACGACCAGCCGGAATGCCACCTGGGAATGTGCCAGCGCGCACAGCGTGACGATGTGCTCGATATGCGCCGTCTCGGTTGGTATCGAACGCAGAAACTTGCGGCGGGCCGGCAGATTGAAGAAGAGGTTGCGCACCTCGACCACCGTCCCTTCGGCGGCCCCCACATCCGACACGGAAAGGATCTTTCCCGCGGCGATCTCGATTTGCGTGCCGCTCAAGGTGCCGCGCTCGCGGCTCGTGAGCGTGAACCGTGAAACCGCGGCGATGCTCGGAATCGCCTCGCCGCGGAAGCCGAGCGACGTGATGGTGTGCAGGTCTTCCGCCTTGGAGATCTTGCTCGTCGCGTGCGACTCCAACGCCAGCAACGCGTCGTCGCGGCCCATACCGAAGCCGTCGTCGGCAACATTGATGAGCGAGCGCCCCCCGTTCTTGATGGTGACCGTGACGCGCCGGGCTTCCGCGTCGAGCGAGTTTTCCACCAACTCCTTCACGACCGAGGCGGGCCGCTCGACCACTTCGCCCGCGGCGATCTGGTTGGCAACGTGCTCGGGAAGAAGACGAATGCGGTTCACGAGCGCAGTATACCGCGTCAACGAGGCGTGTAAATCCGAAGTTTGGCGGCCGGCGTCAGAATTGTTTTTGCAGCGCGAGCCCAATCTCGTGACCGCCGCGCGTACCATCGCGAATGGCGTTGACGCCGTACCCGTAGCTGATCAACCAATCGATGTCCTTGATTGCCCGGAAGCTCAGACCCGCGCCAACGCCGAAGATGTTGTCCCAATCGGGTGTGGCGGGCGGCACGGGCTTCACGACGGCCCAATCTGCGTAAAGATGGACGGTCACGGCATGTTCCTGGGTGAGCCGCTGGTTGACTTCGAGATTGGCGACGCCGAAATCGGACGCGAAAAACTCGCGCACGAAATAGCCATGCACGGTCACCGTGAACGGCTCGACGCCAAGAAGATTCCCGCCCACCTTGTACGCGCTGAGTTCGTCCAGATCCTCGCCCAACCCGCCCCCGACGCGCGCGTGGAAGGTCGTCTGCTGGACGGGGATCTTCGCGGACAGCGAACCGTAGACGCGGTCATACTGCACGTGGGCCGGCAGCAACGAGCCATCCGGCCCAAACGCGTCGAAGCCACTGCGATAGTTCGCATCCGCCGCCACGTAAAGCTCGGCGCCCCGCCGCGCGGTGAGCCCCGGTTCGATACCGCCAAAGCGAAACTCGGCCGTCAGCGACTGCGTGTAAAAGTCGTTTGGGATGGTGAAGTTGGCGGTGGTGTCGGTCTTGCGATAGAACGAGCCTGTGACACTGTAGGTGGCGCGCAAATTCAAGGGCAGCGGCGTGGGGTTCGGGATTGTGTCGTTGATGAACACGCGCGCCGTGATCACGTCGCCGTAGAACTGCTGCTTCCCCAGGAGTTCGCCGTCTTGGTAGGGCGTGATGCTGTCGATGTACAACCCGCCACCCAAACCCGCGCCGATGGCGATATTGGTGTTGGCCGGCAGAAAATAGCTCAGTTCGGCGTCACCGAAAATGCCTGCGAAGATCACCCGCAGCGCCGTGTTCGTCCACAGATAGTTGTTCTCATTGAACCAATAGTACCCGAACGCGTTCGGCTGTTCTTCGCCCCGAAGAGAAAAACTTGTCTGCAGCATCAGCGTCCGTCGGGATTCGATGTCGACCTGTCCCAGCGCGCTCTGCGCGAGCACCAGGGTCAGGATAAGAAGCGCAATCTTTTTCATCACGGCGCGGACGACTCCTCCAGTGAGGTTTCGCACGATAACTTGACCCCCACAGCGCCGCAATGCTAAATTCGCGCCGCTTCAAGCAACGCATGACTTTGAGATGGTGGCCGTAGCTCAGCCTGGTAGAGCTCCAGATTGTGGATCTGGCTGTCGCGGGTTCAAATCCCGTCGGTCACCCCATCCTTTTTGCGCCCGTAGCTCAACTGGATAGAGCATCGGTCTTCGGAACCGAGGGTTGGGGGTTCAAATCCCTCCGGGCGTACCAATTCAGGGATCCGGCTCTTGCGTCGGACCGGGCTAAAACGGCCAGGCGCTACGCGTTGTACGAGGTGAGGAACGGCGTGGGGTAAGCCCGCTCGGCGTTGCGATGCAGCACGGCG
>JBGOTY010000054.1:0-13605 GCA_041476745.1 Verrucomicrobiia bacterium
CCCTTCTCGCAAAACAGCAAATCAATCTTCCCTTCCATCAACCCCCCGCCCAGGACTTGCGTAAACGGCAGCTCGCGATAAACCTGCTCCGCGTTGCGGACCCGGGTTAGCAACTCGGAACCAACCGCGCCGCTGGCAATTTTAACCGCCCGGCGTTTATCCTCATCCCTCAGACCCGCCAGCGCAAGGAACTGTTCGATCTGTTTTCGCTGTTCCGCCATGGCTGCCTGCAAATCCACGGCCTCCAACGCGCCATGCACAGCCACGCCAAAATCCATCGCGCGCGCCCGCTCGATGCCGATCGACTCTTCTTGGGACGACTCCGACTCGCCCGCCAGTTTCGACGGGTTCTTCCGCACCGCCGACCTGATGGCGCGCGCCAATAATTCCACGCGAGATGCCGCCCACACACGCCGTTCATCGATCAACAGCGCCGGCGAACCACGCTTGGTGTCCGGTTTTTTTACTGCGGCTTCCTTCGCCGTCAGCGAATCCACGTCGGGCGCTTCCACCAATGCGCTCGCGGCCGGCACGAATCCGCGCGCCAGCAGATCAATCCGCCCGCCCTTCTCGGCGAACCAGGGAATCACCAGCCGCTTCTTCGCGCGCGTGGTGGCGACATACAGCAGCCGAATCTCTTCCGCCTCCTCGCGTTTCTTGCGGTCCGCGTCGGCATCATCGAATCCCGCCGTCCGACGGCTGGCGAAGCGCAGTTCGCAGCCGCCATCGCGGCGGAACAACAGCTTCGCGCCCGAATCCGAGGAGCGGCCCGCCAAATCCGGCAACACCACCACGGGGAATTCCAGGCCCTTGGCCTTGTGCATCGTCAGGATGCGCACCACGTTTTCGCTCTCTTCGCTCGCGGGGGAAGGTTCTTCCTCCACCCCGCCCAGAACGGTGTCGCGCAGCCGCCGCACAAACGCCCGCAGCGAGCGCACACCCGCCGTTTCGAGTTGCCGCGCCAGTTCAAGGGCCTTCAGCAGATTGGCCACGCATTGCGCCCCGTCCGGCTGACAGGCAAAAAACGCCTCGCAAATCCGGGTGCGCGCAAAGACGCGCTCGACGTAACCCGCGACGGAAGAATTATGTCGGCACGCATGCAACTCGCGCAGGAGCGCAAAGGTTTGTTTCACCTGTTCTGTTGCATCCGGTGCCACCTCACCCAGATAGTCCAGCCCCTGCGTCGCTGAAGTGAGGAACACCAGCTCATCCGCCCAACCGAACAAGGGGGAGCGAAGCGTTGCGACAAGGTTGAGTTTGTCCGCGGGATTGTCGAGGCACGACAACAACGATGACAGCGTCTGGATTTCCTGTCGCTGATAGTAGCCCTTCCCGCCGATGACGCGGAACGGCACGCCATGCTCTTGCAGCACGTCGCCATACGTTTCGACGCCTGTGAAGCTGCGGAATAGCAGCGCCACGTCGCCCCACTCACACGTCCCGCTGTCCACCTGTTGGCGAAGATAACGCGCGACGGCAGCCGCTTCTATCCGCCGTAGTTCGTCCGCACTGGCCTTGAGCAACTGCTTGGGACGAAGGAGCGTGACGGCCGCATCAGTCGTTTGCAACTTTGGCCAGGATGCCAGCCCAATGTACTCCGGCTGATAGTCACCGTCCGTGGATTTGACCAAGATCTTCGTGAAGACGTCGTTCACCCAATCGAGAATCGTAGACGAGCTTCTGAAATTCTGGCGGAACGTCAGCACCCGGCCTTTGCGCTCAATTTTACGGCGCGTGCCGGCGTACATCTCGATGTCCGCGCGGCGGAATCCGTAAATGCTCTGCTTCGGGTCGCCGACCACGAACAGCTTGCCGGGCCCGCCTTCACCGAGCAGAAGTACCACTTCCGTTTGCACGGGATCGGTGTCCTGAAACTCGTCGATGAGCACGAATTTGAACCGCTGCTGCAACTCGCGCCTCACCTCGGCGTTCCCGCGCAACAAATCACGCGTCTTCACCAACAGGTCGTCGAAATCCAGCAGCGCGCGGTCATGCTTGGCCTTCTGGAAATGATCGACAAATCCGCACAGCCAGGCGACGAGTTCCACGAGGAAATTGTGGTCTGCCGCGGCTGCAAAACCTTCCAGCAGCGAGGCAGGCCGCTTGATCGTGTCCCGCAACTCGCGGAACGCATCCTCGCTATCCAAATGCGCCTTCGCTTTTGGCGCGGTCAATTCCAGGGAACGAAGCACGGCAATCCTGCGTTCCACCGGTGCGCGCGACAACGACGGCAGGCTGTCCAACAACGTTCGTGTGCGCAGGTAAGCATTCTCGCTACGGGCCGTGAAATGCTTCAGGCAGCGCTCCAGCGTCGGCGCGGCGGATTTCAATTCGGCCACGACAGCGTCAACGTCCAACGGCTCCGGTGCCGGCCACTTCACCACTGCGACGCGGTCACGATGCTCCACCAGCAGCGCCGCCAGTTCGGGAAGCGTGTCCAACTCCACCCCGAACATCAGCGCTTGGCGAAGAGCGGGCGGATTCTTTCCCAATTCAGCTTCGAGCCATTCGTCCCACGCCTCTTCAAATAACAGTCGCCGCTGCAACTCGTCCGCGACGGCGAACAAGGGATCGACCACGGCCTCGATCGGTCGCTCACGCAAAATCCAGGCGCAGAAGGAATGAATGGTCGTAATGTGCGCGCGTTCCAAGTCCGCGAGGGCCGCCCTTCGTTTGTCGCCCTGGAGCGTTTTCTCCAACTTTTCACGCAACCGCACTTTCAACTCACCAGCGGCCTTTTCCGTGAAAGTGATCGCCACGATCTCGCTAAGCCGGGCGCGGCCACTGTCCACTGCGGAGACGATGCGCGCCACCAGCGCGGTGGTCTTGCCCGTGCCCGCCGCCGCCTCGACGAAGAACGTCGTGTCGAGATCGGTGGCCGCGGCTCTGCGCGCCTTGTGATCAACGGGCTGGGGCTTCATTTGACCTCTTCCTTGATCGCACGAAACCCTTCCATGTGCGCGTCGTCGTGCTTCAGGTCGTACAGCTTCAGGATGCCGTTGCCGCAGATGGGGCGGAAATCGCAGCGGCGGCAGCCTTCCACGGTGGCGTGTTGCGCGAAGATGCCGCTGCGAATCAGGTTGGCTGCCGTATCCAGCAGGCTGGTGAGTTCGGCGCGCCGCTCCTCCAGCGCGGAGCGCGTGAACGTAACGTTGCGATAGTTGCCGCGCAACGTGAAGTAAAGGTAACTGGCTGATTCGACCGTGACTTTCGGCAATAACTGCTGCGCCGCGAGGATGTACAACGGCAACTGCAGCGCTTCACCGCCCGCGAGCGAGTCGTCCCGCACTCCACGGGGTTGCTTGCCGGTTTTGTAATCGAGAACCCGCGCACGCGAACTGTCATCGCTGAGATCGATGCGGTCGATCTTGCCGCGCAGGCGGATGGGCGGTGCGACGGCGATACCGTTGAATTCTTCTTCAAACTTTGCGGGCTGCCAGCCGGCGGCGGTCGCACGATCGCGTTCGACGAAGGCGCTCAGCTCCTCCACCACCACCTGTTTCTTGATCTCCCAGACGGTCGGGTAACCCGTCACACCCCGCCGCTCGAACTCGCGGAAATGCTTTTCGGCGACCGCAATGATGTCGCGCACGCGCGACTTGTAGTAGTCTTCCAGAATTGAATGATAGAGCGAGCCGAGATCGAGGGCATTGATCGAGAGCGCGGCCTCGGGTTCCTCCCAGGGCACAATGCCCAGCACGTGTTTCTGGAAGTAATAGAATGGACAGCCAAAGAAATCCTCCAGCGACGTGGTGCTGATGATGAGTTTCTCCAAGCCGAACCGATCACGAAGGAGTTTCAATGCCTCGGGAGCGCCCAGCAACCCGTCGTATGGCGTGAGTCGGCGCTCGCGCCAGCGGGTGTGGACATTGGTCACGCCGTCGGCGAGTAGTGGCGATACCTGTCGCAGATAGGGCGACTGATCCGCGAGCGATTCCAGCGCCACCAGGTCGAACTCGCGCTCGGTCAGCGGCTCGTCAACGGCGCGCACCGGCGAGAGCGGAATGAGGCGAGCCTGTTTCTCCAGGGCCGGAAAACTGGTTGCGCCGGCGTGTTCCAAGAGCAGAAACGACGCCAGCCGCGGACGCGAGGTGGCAGGCTCCAGGCGCGGATAGCTCAACACGAGTTGCACGTGGGCTGCCGCGACGGCGAGCGAGAACAACAATCGCTCCTCATCATAGCCGTTGAGTTTGCGCGGCAACTCGGCGCTGATCCGCGCGCGTTCGTCATCCAGCAAGAGCGGGTCTTCGCGGATGACGCGGGGAAACCGTTTCTCGACGAGGCCCGGCACAATCACCAGCGGCCACGACAGCCCGCGCGCGCTCATCACGTCGCCGATGAAGATGCCGCCGCCCTGGAATTTCTCGGGTTGGTCCATCGCCGATTCGAGCGACTTCTGGCAGTACTCGGCGAATGTGTCGAACGACACACGCGGTTGGAACACTGCCAATTCGGCAAGCTGCTCAACGCAACCGATCACGACTTCGTTTTTTCCGCCCAGCGCCCGAAAGGCCCTGACGAGTATTGCGCCGTACTCACCCCACGCCGCTTCATCCGGCAAGCCGCCGAGAAGCGAAACGAGCTGTTTCATGAACGCGAGCGATTGCTGGGCGGTCCGCTGACGCCATTCGCGGCGACGGGCGTCATCCGGGTTGCGTCGTTCGCGGGCCGCTTCCGAGGCGACGGCTTCCAGACGGGTGAGCCATTGCTCTTGTCCGCCCACAATGCCGAGTTGCACCGAGAGAGCGTCCCAATGCGAACTCGGGGTCAGGTGGCCGGCCAGTTCCATCACCGTCGCGCGGCTGAAATCGGAGCGAATCGTTTCCAGCAGCAGCAACAGCAATCGCGCGTCGCTTTGTTCCGCGAGCGGACGCCCGCCGCGAAAGTAGGCTTTGATCCCGAGGTTGGCCAGTGTGTCGCGCAGCACTGCATCGTACTGATCGCGGCTGCGGCAGAGGATCGCCACGTCGTTGAACGTGCGGCCTTCCTTGCCCACAAACGCCAGCGCCTCGCGCAACGCTTCCTGGACTTCGCTCGTTTCACCCGGACAGGAAAGAATCGTGGTGGATGGAGGGTTGTTCGCAGGAGGAGGCGCGATGGGTTTGTAGCCCTGCGACTTGAACCAATCGAGAAGCGGCTCCGCATAGGCGTTGGGCCCGGTCCACGGAAAGAAGATCGTGGACGGAGCCAACCTGGTCACGAATTGCCGTTGGACGGTGGTGAGATCATAGAAACCGTAGAGCAGGACCGCAGACTTCAGACCGGAGAATTCAGAATTCAAATACAGATCAGGTTCCGTGACGAACTCGTGCTCGGTGAGCCACTGGCGATATGCGGCATAGGCGGCGGCCAATTCGGAGAGCTTCTTTGACCGGCCGGCTGCTTTGCGAAACGCGTCGGGCGCGAGACCCGCTTGTTCGAGGTCCTTGAAGGTTTCCAGCAAAGCACTGCGGAAGCCGCGTGTTTCGCGGACAGGCGCGAAATAACTATCCGCCGGGATATCCGTTTTCGCGATCTCGCCGCAAAGAAGTTCGAGACCCAGTCGCGGGGCGAGACGAGCTGGCGGCAGCAGGTCCGTGAGCGTGCTGAAGCGCAAATTGGCATGGCCGTTGGTCAGCTCCTTGGCGACTTTTCGCTGCAAATGCAGGCCGAGCAGGCGGGTGGGAACGACGATGGTGAGCGGCGCGAGCGGGCTGTTGGCGTTCCGAAATGCCAGGATCTCGGCGGCGAGGGCCGTTTCGAGCGTCGGCTGAAATGCGCCGAGATGGATTTTGCGTGGCGTTGGAGGCGAAAAGTTGCTAGTCGTACGCACAGCGAATGAAGATTCTGTCAAAGTATATCACACGGCAGGCGGTCATCACGCTGTTTTTCACGATGGGCGTCTTTACGTTCGTGTTGTTGCTGGCGCGCATCCTGAAGCAGCTCAGCGATATGCTGGTGAACCAGAAGGTGGGACTGGACATTGTCGGGTACTTCGTACTGCTGGTGACGCCGAACATCCTCAGTTTTTCGCTGCCGATGGCGATGCTGGCGACGGCGCTGCTGGTGTTCGGTCGCATGAGCGCCGACAACGAGATCACAGCCATGCGCGCGTGCGGTGTCAGCCTCGGGCAGGTGGTGGCGCCGGTGGTCCTGCTCGCGGCGGTGATGAGCGTGTTGTGCCTGTACATCAATGCGGATGTGGCGCCGTGGTGCAAATTTCAGTTCAAGACAATGTTCGTGCGGCTCGGCTCGGAGCGGCCGATGGCGTTGATCCAGGAAGGAACGTACATCAAGGATTTCCCGGGCTACGTGATCTACGTGGGCCGAAAAAAGGAGAACCTGATCGAGGACGTGATGCTCTACACGCTCGATGACAGCAACAACGTCGTCTCCAGTTTGCGGGCGGGAAAGGGAGTCATCACGGCAAAACCGGAAGAGCACAAGCTGTTGCTCGACCTGTACAACGTGCGCGGGGACCTGCGCGACCCGAAAGACCCGACCAACGTCCACAAGATTCATCCTGATACCACGGCCGCGCGCTATCCCATCGAGATGGACCTGAGCCGGGCATTGCGGCAGGCCAAGGCGAGTCGGCAACTGAGCGACCTGGTCTTTTCGGAACTGCTGGGTGAGATCCGTGACTTGCGCAAGCGGGGGATTTATCCCGCCGCCGCCCTGGTGGAAGCCCACCAACGCGTCGCGGGCGCGGTCGCATGCCTGGCGTTCACGCTGATCGGCATCCCGCTCGGCATCAAGACGAGTCGGCGCGAAACGTCGGTCGGCATCGCCCTGAGCCTGGGGTTGGCGCTCTGCTTCTACTTTGTGACGGTACTCGCGAACACGCTCAAGAGCCGTCCCTACCTCTACCCCGAGGCGATCCTCTGGTTGCCGAATCTTTTCTTCGAACTGCTCGGGTTGTGGCTGCTCTGGCGCGTGGCGCGGGCCTAGCCGGAACCCATCTGCTTCCCCATCACTTCCACCAGCGGGCGGACTTCCGCCATCAACTGGCCGAACTGTTTCGGCGTGAGTTGCTGGCCACCGTCGCTGAGGGCGGTGGCGGGGTCGGGATGGACTTCCACCAGCAAGCCATCGGCGCCGACCGCGACGGCGGCGCGCGCGAGCGGGATGACCATGTCGGCACGGCCCGCGGCGTGGCTGGGGTCGACGAAGACCGGCAGATGCGTTTCTTGCTTCGCGACAGCGACGGCACTCAGGTCGAGCGTGTTGCGGCAGGCATGTTCGAACGTGCGAATGCCCCGCTCGCAGAGGATGACCTTGGTGTTGCCATGCAAACAGATGTATTCGGCGGCAAGGAGCCATTCATCGACCAGGCCGGAGACGCCGCGTTTCAACAAGATGACCTTGCCCGAAGCGGCGGCGGCGGCGAGCAACGGGACATTTTGCGCGTTGCGCGCGCCGATTTGCAGCACGTCGGCGCAGGCGGCCACCATCTCGACGTCCTGCGGCGAGAGGACCTCGGTGACGATCGGCAAGCCGGTGGCCGCGCGGGCTTGTTGCAAGAGTTCCAGCCCTTCGCGGCCCAAACCCTGGAAGTCGTACGGCGAGGTGCGGGGCTTGAAAGCGCCGCCCCGGAAGAGGGTTGCGCCGTACGACTTCACCGCTTTCGCGGTTTCAATTGTCTGGGTGGCAGTCTCGACCGAACACGGGCCGGCCACCACGTGGAAGGTGCCGCCGCCGATTTTGCGGCCGGCCACGTCGAGCACGGAGTCATGGGCCTGATATTCGCGGCTGACGAGCTTGTATTTCTTTTGGATGGGGGTGACGCTCTCGACCTGCGGGAAGACCACGAGCGATTCGAGGGTGTGATGGCTGCGCTCGTCGCCGATGCAGGCGACGACGGTCCGCTCGACGCCACGGATCAGGCGCGGTTCGTAGTTGAACTTCTTCACGGCGTCGGCAATTTGCTGGATGTCCTGCTCGCTCGTTCCCGGTCTTAACACGATGATCATTTTCTTGCTCCTTTGCCCGCGCGCGGTTCGGTTTTTGGCAATAAAAAAACCGCCCCGCTTCCGCGGGACGGTTTGGTGTCAACGTTACAGGCATCAACACGCGGCCCGCAGACAGGGCTGGCTAAAATAAAACCAAAACCACGCCTGAACCACGGTGCTGTGCTGATAAATTGCCTTCATTTGCAGGGTAAATATAACAGGTGGGAGGGTGTTTGTCAATGGCGGTGATGATGCTATTGGTCCGGCTTTTGTGCTGTTCTCGGGGTTCCCTCAGGAGTCTAATGCACTTTGCACACTTGACCGGTATGGAGGGAATTCCCATGAGAAAATTGAGCGTCATTTTCATCTGTTTGCTCCTGTTCATTCTGGGTTCTGCGCTTGGTTACCGTGTCGGACATCGGAAGGGCTTGCGCGAAGCAGAAGCGTTGGTGTGGAGCGACTATTTGGAGCGTGCGCAGCAAAACGGCGAGTTTGAAACGCGTGCCTATCTTCATTGTTTGGAGGCTATAGATTCAGGGGACATCACGAACCTTCACGAGTTCGCCCTAGACCACTTGCGGTTTTACGTTTGGGATGTCAAACAATGCCGTAAGGAGGGTTATACTTGGGCACCGCATATTCAGTGGCTCTATAGCAACGCGACGGTCTATGTAGCAGAGCACCCACGAAAAGCGAGCAACATGACACGTCGGCGTAACACCAGGCTGGATCCAACAGACACTGCCCCTTGAGATTTGGGACGTGTGATAGAATTGGATTGTCATCACTGCAATGCTGGACTTGCCGCCGGCGGCTGTGGCTGAGCTTTGGAGCGTTAGTAGACGGCTTCCGGAGGAGAATGGCTGAGCAGACATATTTGTTGGTTCCAGTTGTTACGAGTGAGCAGTGGACGGCCTACCATGCCATTCGTCGAAAAGTCTTGTTTGAAGACCGCGGTCTTTTCGGGAAGTACGACCCGAACCACGTGGATGACCGCAAGGCACAGAACCATCCGGTGATTCTTACCTGCAACGGCACGCCGGTTGCGGCCATGAGGATTGACATTGTCCCCGAGGGGGCTTTTGCCATTATGCGGACCGTCGCCGTAACAACGGAGAAGCAGCGCCAAGGGTATGGCCGAATCATGCTGTCGCTCGCGGAAGGATATGCTGTCGACAATGGATGCACGGCCACGGTTGTTTTTTCGGCGGATGACGCCATCGGGTTTTACGCCAAATATGGCTATGAACTTCACACATGGGATGCTGCCGGTTCTTTTGGACGAGGCAACCAGATGAAAAAAACGCTAAGCGCGCGGTCGGGATGAAAGTTCTTCGAGGCAAGGTCGAGAGTGGTATTGGGGACTTCGGACCGTGGATCGAGAAACTCGGTGCGCATTACGAGCGCAAGACGGGCGTGAAGCTCTATCCGGGCACGCTAAACATTTGTCTCACAGAGCCGTACACGGTGCCGACGGGATCCGCCCGGTTGGAGGCTAGTGAGTACGGCGGCTCGGTGAGTGTGAGCATTCTGCCCTGTTGGATTTTCGGGCGGCGAGCCTTTATTCTGCGTACGGACAGCAACGAGGGCGGAAAAGGAAGACACCCGCGCAATGTGGTGGAGATTGCCAGCGACGTGAAGTTGCGCGATGAATACCATCTTGTGGATGGCGATGAAGTTTCCATCGAAGTCGAGAGCTAGCCATTCGGTGCGGTGAATGCGGGCTAACACTAGTGTTGGTCAGTTTGAACCATGAAAAGGGTCGTCACTGCTATTCTTGCAACGCTCGGAGTTATCGGCTGTCGGCCATCCGGGACTGCTCCCCGTGAGCCGCAGCTCGTCTTGGTGCGGATTCCCGAGCAGATCCAGCCACTCGACCGAGGCGCAAAGTACGAAGACCCACTGGATGCCGCGCTCAAGAAGGAGGCTGTTGGCGAGGTGAACGGCGGAGGCACGGAGTTGTCCGCTCCTGACGCTGACGGCAAGAAGAGCATTGAATGGGTCGGTGTCGATGTGGATCTGTCGGATTTCGAGAGAGGCATGCCGATTCTCAAGCGCGAGTTGTTACGCCTGGGCGCGCCGCCCGGTACGATTCTGGAGTATTCACGAAATGGCCAGAAGCTGGAGGAGCGGCTACGATAGCGGCTGACAAATCACGGGAGCGAACGCGAGCTAGCGCCCGTGTCGCTAACATCTATCGATAGGTTGCAAGGAATGATTGACTGGAAGAGGAAAGTGGTTGCAGAAGTTCTGCTGTGGGTTTGTCTTGCGGCGACCGCGGCGGCACGGGCTGCTTATCTTGTGGTCGACAGGCAGGATTCAGTCGGCAGCGCCTTCCTGCTGCAATTCGCTTTCACAATCATTCTGTCGTCGTGGGTGGCCGCAGATGCCCGGGGGCGAGGGTGCAGTCTCTGTTACGACTTCGACAGCTTTATTTTTTTCGCCTGGCCCATCGTACTGCCCTACTATCTTTTCCAGACACGCGGCCTCCGAGCATTTCTGAGTCTCTTGTGCTTCGCCGGTCTATGGTTGGCGGGTGGCCTGTTTGGGGGGATGGTCTACGGGGTCTTGTGGCTGTCCACTCGATGAAGGCCAAGTTCTTTTTTTGGTAAAGGCTGACCCACCAGCACCTCGTCCAGCCAACCCACAGTGCTGTCTTCACCCCGTTTTCAGCCGATTTGACCGCTGAAAAGCCCAATGTTTACGGGCATTTCGTAGAAAAGTTTCCAGCTACGCTCGGCTCGGTTGCCGCGAAAACGACATCGCGGCGTGTTGCGCAGCGAGTGCTGCACTCCGCTTCCTTCTGGACATCGAATTACGATAGTGGTATAGTCGGTGGCATGTACTTTGACAGGAAGAGGAAGGGTGAAACGCCGCCACGCACACTGGCCGGTCAAAAGGACACGGGCGGGAGCCTACTTCGCGAGGACGCTTCCGCCGTAGCTGCTCAAGCTATGGCGGACGAGACGAAGGCCAAGAGAACTTGAAAACATGTTTTCTGCGAAACGAACCCCCCAGTTAAGTGGCGTTATATGAATGCTTTAGAAATGTGCTGGTTGGAAGTTGGCAAAGCGATTTGCGGGTCCGCCTTCGCAAAAAAGCTTCGGCGCGACTCGCTGCTGTGCGCAGCTCGGGGCCTATATACGTTTCTGCGAAACGAACCCACCGTTCTTTGCGGAGATTCATGATACAACAATCTGCACATGAAACGGTTATAGATAGAATCCATCGGAGAAATCGGTGGGTTCGTTTTGGAAAACGAACCCAATTTCGGGGGTGTTTAGAGGGTTTTTGCTGTCATTTTGGGAGGGAAAAAGCGGTGAAAACCATGTATTCCGCAAACCGAACCCCAATTATGGGTGGTGGCAAACGGAGCGGTCGCCTTCCAAAGGGCGGCTTACGCTCGGGCTTGAGTGGGCTGTTTGGGATCGGTACCGGGGCGGCCGAAGTAGCCGTTCCAGACGATTTCCAAGCCATCGAGGGTCAACTTGGCGGGCTGCTTGTGGAGGCGGCAACGGTCGATGGCGCGGTCAATCAGGTCGCGCGGGTCGCACGCTTTCGCGACGCGGTCTTCCGCCTGGTACTTCTGGAGCAGGTGCGCGACCATGCTCACGTCCGGGGCAAGGCCGCGCGAGCGGGCGTAGCGCAGGAAGATTTCCGCAAACGTCTCGGGGCTGGGCGGCTCGGCGTGGAGGCGGTAGCCCATGCGGCGCATGAACGCTTCGTCTTCCAGGTCGGATTCGGTGAGGTTCGTGGCGAAGACCACGATCGCCTCGAACGGCACCTGGATCTTCTTGCCCGTACTCAAGGTGAGATAATCGACGCGATACTCCAACGGGACGATCCACCGGTTCAGGAGTTCGGTCGCCGAGCAGCGTTGGCGGCCAAGGTCGTCCACCACCAACACGCCGCCGTTGGCCTTGATGTGCAGGGGCGCTTCGTAGAAGCGTTGCGTTTCGGTGAAGGCGAGATCCAGGCTTTGCAGCGTCAACTCGCCGCCGGCCACCACCAGGGGCGGATTGACCCGCACCCAGCGGCGGTCGTAGTCGTCATTGGGGTGCGGGACGGGCACATGGCTGTGGCTGTCGAAAATGCGGATGACCTGTCCATCGACTTCAAGGGCATAGGGGATCCAAACTTCACCCGGAATCGCGTCGACAAGCGCGCGCGCGGTGGCGGTCTTGCCGTTGCCCGAGGGCCCCGTCAAAAACAAACTGCGGCCCGAGCCGACGACCAATCCGAGGATTTCCTTGGCGTAGTCCGAGAGGATGAGGCTCGACATAGCCTGGTCGAGCGCCTGGCGCGAGGAGGGCGGACGGTTGCGGACCTGCTGCGTGATCCTCTCGGTGTAGGCTTTCAGGGAGACCGGGGCGGGCCCGGCGTAACTACAGAAACTGGTCAGGCGGCGCAGCGCCTCCCAGCCGTGGTCGAGCATCGCGTAGCGATGATTGTGCAAACCCACAACGCCTTTGGCTTCGATGAATTTCTCGTGGCACAGTCGTTGGAGCAGCGCCTCGGTGATCATGATGCCCAGACGCAACCGTGTCGCGATGCTGAACGTGGTGCAATCGACATCGAGCGGGACAGTCTTCAACGCCAAATCAGCCAGAAAGCCGGGGTTGACGTCCAGGTTCTCCAGTTTTTCGGGGAATGGGGGAACGAACCAGTCGGCGGGATTGGTGAAAAGCGGGGCGATGGAATCGGCCGGAGTTGCGGGCGCAACCGAGCCATCCAATTCCACGCCGACCGTCAGTTCCGTTGTCTGCTGACCATTACCCGTGCTCATAAATACTGGTTCTGGACACTGGAAAGCACGATTCAGGCCAGCACTGGTGGGTTCGGAGCATGAAACTGATTGCGCAACAAAGGATTCGGGACTTGCAACGATTCCACGCCGTTTCTAGACTGTGGCCATGAAACACAAGGAACTCCTCAAATTTGCCATGGTTTTGGTTGCCTGCGTGGTAACTGCCTTACCGGCGCGTGCCCAAGAGCAAACCGTCGCCCAGCAGTTATCCATTCTCGATGAACGAATCAGCAAGCTGCGCGCGGATGTCGATGCGCTGCAGTTCAACCAGCAGCAGATCCAGCAGGACATTAAACAAGTCCATGGTCAAATGGACGAGGTCCGCCGCGCGGGCCCCGGTGCCTCGGCGAACGATCTGGCTGCGCTCGAAGCGCGTGTCAAGGCGCTGGATGCCGCCCGCGAGACGGATAAGAAGGTCATCATCGATCAGCTCGCGAAGGAACTGGCGGCGATGAGCGGCTCGCACGCCGGTAAAACGGCAACCCAGCCCACCCCCGCAACGAATGGCAGCGAGCATATCGTGGCAGCGGGCGAAACGTTGACGTCGATTGCGAAAAGCTGCGGGGTCACCGTCGCTGATTTGAGAAAAGCCAACAACCTGACGAGCGATTCGCTGAAGGTCGGCCAGAAGCTTGTTATTCCAAAGTGAAAGCTCGTGGCGCAATCACCCGGAGCTTGCCCCGAGAGCTTTCGGGCGCGGGGAATGGTCTTTGAGGGAGGCTGACTTAGGAAGCCACGGTCGCGGGCGCACCGCGCTGCTCCCACGGGCGACCGCGGCGGACTTCATTGGTCGCGGCCAATTTCTCGGTGTCCACCTTGAGCCAGACACTGTCCTCACCGAGAATTTCTTCCACATCGCGCACGAAC
>JBGOTY010000055.1:0-13495 GCA_041476745.1 Verrucomicrobiia bacterium
ATCGCCGCACGATTTTTGAAGAAGCCGCGGGCATCAATAAGTACAAGCACCAGAAAAAGGAAGCGCTCCGCAAGCTGGAGTACACCGAAGCCAACCTCGTCCGCATCACCGACATCATCAAGGAAGTCAAACGCCAGATCATTTCGTTGCAGCGCCAGGCCGGCAAGGCCCGCCGTTACAAGGAACTCTTCGACCAGCTCAAGGGAATCGACACGCGTCTCTCTCGCCACAAGTACGACCTGCTGCAGGCCGAGATTACGGTCCTGGAATCCCAAATCTCCAACTTCGTCCACCAATCCGAGGCGTTTTCCTCCCAGATCGCCGAGAAGGAACAACAGATCGCCGATCTCCGCCGCTCGCTCGCGGAAATCGAACGCGCCATCAGCGAAGCCGTCAACCGCGACCACGAACTCAAGAGCGAGGCCGACCGTCATCAGCAGCGCACCACGACCAACACCGAGCGGATTACCGAACTCGAACAACTCATCGAGAACCATCATCGCGAGACCGCGGGCGCCGAGGAGAAAATTCGCGTTCAAGAGGAACTGCTCGCGTCGCTCAACGCCGGGTTCGAGCACATCGATACCAGCCTCGCCTCCGAACAGTCCAAACTGCAGGCCCAGCAGAACGCCGTGCGGCAACTCGACTCCGATCTTTCACAAAAGAACGCCGCGCTGAACGAAGCCAAGTCCGCGCTCGTCGACCTGGAAAGCGCCATCGCCCGCAGCCGCAACGAACTGGCGGGACTGGACCAGAAGAAGAAGTACGATGTCGTCCGCGCCGAGCGTCTCTCGACCGAGCGCTTGCAGCTCGAAGACCAGCGGCGCGCCCTGGAACAACGGCTGCAGGCCTACAACGACGGCCTTGCGGAATTACGGAGCAACGTCAATACGCTCCGCGCCGCGCTGGCCGCGAAGCAGTCCGAGTTGAACGAAATTTCTTCACAGGTAAACGCCGCGTCTCAGACGCATCAAACGGGACTGACGGATGCCTCGCAGAAAGGCGCGCGCCTTGACGTGCTTCGCCAGTTCTTTGCCGCGCCGGATGGCCGCACTACCCTCGGCAATATCCTCGACGTCGAACCCCAGTACGGCGCTGCCATTGAAGCCGCGTTGAATCATGCGATTCACACGATTTTGGCCGACGATCTCAACGCCGCCCGTCAATTGCTCGCGAGTGGACTACAGAATCCGTCTGTCGCCGCGCCGGAATCACCGCGTGTCAGCCATGATCAATCGAGCAGCGACCTGCCGCACGGCGCCATGGCTTGGGCAACGGCGGTCGCCCGTGTCCGCGACGAACGTTTTGAACCGCTCGTTCGGTCGCTACTGCACGGAATAGTAATCGCGGGCGATTTGGATGCCGCGTTCTCACTACGGCAAAATTATCCCCACCTTGCGGTTGCCACGCTTCAGGGAGAACTGGTGGATGAGCACGGCATCCTGAGCGCGGTCTCCAAGAGCCACATCGCTGAGATCAGCGAGCTGACCCAGGAAGTTGCGCAACTTGAGGCGCGTGTTTCCGGGCAGGAAACCACCCGGGCGGGGTTGGAGCAGAAAGAGGCTGCCCTCGAAACCGAACTTTCCCTTCTCCGGGCCGATCTCCACGCGAAGGAAATCGCCCTCGCTGCGAAAGAAGGCGAACTCAACGCGTTGGCGACCGAAGGCCGCGACCTGGAAAGCAAGGTCCACACGGTTGTGTTCGAGTTGCAGTCGATCGAGCAACAGGATGCGGAGGAAAAGCAGCGCCGCGAGACGATTCTGGCCAGTCTGCGCGGGTCGGAAGCGCGGCAGGGTGAACTGCGGCAGCAAATGAACCTCGCCCAGCAAGCGGTTGATGAACTGCTGGTTCGCAAGGAGCAGATGACCCAGCAACTCACTGAGTTGCGCGTCAGCGTCGGCGGCATTGAGCACCAGCGCCGGGCAATTGAGAGCCAGCGTGAGCCCATTGCGGCCCGCGTGCGCGACCTGCACGAGCGCATGGAGATCTGCGCCAGTGAAATCACCAGTTACACGGCAAAGATCGAACAGTTTCGGGCGGAGATTGGCGAGTCCGAGCAGAAGATCGCCGAACTCGCCAGCGCTCGCGAACAATCGCAACAGCACATTGGCGGCCTCCAACACCAGCGCGGCGAAGTGTCCACCGGCATCGAACAGGCCGAGGAAGAACTGCGCATCATCCGCAAACAGGCGAACGACGCGCAGTCGCAAAAATCAGGCTTTGAAGTCCAGCTCGCCCAAAAGCGGATGGAAAGCCAGAACCTCAAGGACCGCGTCTGGCAGAAGTACCAGGTGAATGTCGAGGATGTCCGCGGCGACCTGATCAATATCACGGTTGCCGACCAGGGCCCCGCGATCACCGAACAAGTGGAGCTGCCGGTCGATTGGGACGCCCTCGAACTCCAGGTCACCGAAATGCAGTCAAAGATCGACGCGATGGGCCCGGTAAACGTGGAAGCCATCCATGAGTTCGAGGAATTGGAGCAACGCCACAATTTCCTTTCCCAACAGCACGAGGACCTCGTCAACGCGAAGGACCAGCTCCTGCAGGTCATCACGAAGATCAATTCCACCACGAAGCAGCTTTTCCAGGAAACGTTCGAGAAGATCCGCGAGAATTTCCAGATCATGTACACCGAGTTGTTCGGCGGCGGCAAAGCGAACCTGATCCTGCTCGACGAAAACGACCCGCTCGAAAGCGGCATCGAGATCGTCGCGAAACCGCCGGGCAAGCAACTCCAGAGCGTCACCCTGCTCAGCGGCGGCGAGAAAACACTGACCGCCACCGCGCTGCTGTTCGCCATCTACATGGTCAAGCCGTCGCCGTTCTGCGTGCTCGACGAATTGGACGCGCCGCTCGATGAATCGAACATCAACCGCTTCGTCCGCATCCTGCAACGGTTCATCACCCAGTCACAGTTCGTCATTATCACGCACAACAAGCGCACCATCGGCATGGCCGACGCGCTCTACGGCATCACGATGGAGGAGCACGGCATCTCCAAGGTCGTCAGCGTGAAATTCAGTCCCCGCGAGGAAACCCAGCGCAAACAGGCCGAGAAAGCCCGCGAGCAGCAGGAAGAACGCATTGACGGAGCGGCCATTCTGGCTGCCGACCTGCGCCCGCACGAAGAAGACCTGCATAACGATCTGCTCGTGAACAAGGAGCAGACCGTAGCGCCGATTGCCGACACCGCACCCGTCCTCGTGGAAGCCGTGCCCGCTTTGGGTCAAGCCGCTCCCGACGACATCAAAGCCGAAGTCCGGGCCGCCATCGCCGTCGCCGTCGAGGCCGGCGAATCGTCCAAGAACACCGTCGAAGAAGTTTCTTCGCCGCCACCGGCCGAGAGTCAGACTTCCGGCGAGCCGCGGGCTTCAACCTGAGTTCGTACGGATTTGTAGGGCAGGCGCTCCGCCTGCCGTCGTTAGTTCCCGGGCAAGCAAATCAGCCTTGTTTCTCGTCGGTCAAAGCTGTAAGAGAGCGTTGGAGCAGCATCTTGGCTCCACTGTCGATATGAAGCTGATACTTGCATTCGCATTGTTCGCTGCAAACTTTGTATTTGCGGGCGAAATCCAACAATCCGTCAGGACTGCAACCAACCGAACGGGTTTCACGACTTGGGAAACCTTCACACGGGACGGATCAACAAACCTCATACGCGAGACCTCCGTGCGAAATGGTCTGACGGTTGACAGAGTTCACTATATTCGCCATGGAAGGCAGGTCGCAGCTAGCATTTTGTGGATGACGAATGGCTACACAGTATTGGTCGAGACTGGACTCACCTTCCAGGTTTTTACCACATTCAGGACGGATGGTGATCTTGGGTCGGTAACGCTAGAAACTGGGGAGGGGGATGTCCTTGATTTGTTCAATGCGACCAATGGTCTTCTGTATCCCGCTCAAGACTCTGAGATCAAAGAAATGACAAATGAGTGCTGGCAAGCCGTGGGAAAGATTCTCGATACACTGCTCAAGCCGGTCGAGAAGAAGTGATTCTAGTACCCCCTGCCGTCATTCCGAGCTTGTCGAGGAACCTCAGTCGACCAGCCGAAAACACCAGAGACCCCTCGACAAGCTCGGGGTGACAAGATCGAGATGAGTGTGCTATAACTCCTCCGTGCCTGTCGAATTTGATCTATTCGACTCCGCGTACAACGACGTGCTGGCGGCATCAGGCTACGTCGAATTTCGGAAGCGCCTGAATTCCTACAACTGCCAGAAATGTCCGCGCGGCAGGGCGCGGAATCACATCGTCATCGATCGGGGTAATCCCGATTCGAGAATCCTTATCGTCAGCGAACGCCCCGGCGACAACGAAGACGCGATGGGACAGGCCTTCGTTGGTCGGTCAGGCGAATTGCTCGATAAAATCATGGCCAGCATCGGGCTCGATACCAATCGTGACCTGCTTATCGTCAACGTCGTCAAATGCAAAGCTGAGATCGACCGCGCGCCCAGCGCGCAGGAAGTGGAAGCCTGTTTTCCCTATCTCCGTCGCCAAATCGAATTGATGAAGCCAAAAGTAATCGTCTTGCTCGGCGCTGTCGCGCTAAAGTATCTCGTGAAAGAACGCGGGGACGAGTTCTCGATGGAAAAGGAAGCGGGCAAGTTCTTCACCACTCCCGATTATCCCGACATCCAGTTCATGGTTCTCTACCATCCGGCCTTTCTCCTGCGCGATCCCACCAAGAAAGCCGTCATGTGGGAACATGTGAAGAAGCTCAAAACATTTCTCGCCGAGCACCACTGGATGCCGGGAAGATAAGGTTTGGCAAGCGGAGCGCTTGCCCTACAATCTCCCAACTATGTTGGAGACAGCCATTGAAGCGGCAAATGAGGCCGGAAAATTATTGCGCAAGAATTTCGGTTCGACGCTGAACGTCAACCTCGCCACGCAGCACGACATCAAGCTGGAACTCGACGAGCAGGCGCAGCAGGTCATCACCCGGGTCATTCTCGCTGATTTTCCCGACCATTGCATTCTCGGCGAAGAAGCGGTGACGGGGAATCCCAACGCGGACGTGCGCTGGGTGGTCGATCCTCTCGATGGGACGGTGAACTACTTCTACGGCATCCCGCATTACGCGGTATCCATCGCGGCGCAAGAGCGCAAAGATGGCGACCGGTGGGAAACGGTCGCCGGCGTGGTCCTTGCGCCGGAGATCGACGAGTTGTTCGCGAGCGCGAAAGGTCAACCGGCGACCCTACAAGGCAAGCCAATCCAGGTCAGCAGCCGGACACAACCTTCCGAGGCCATCGTGGCCATGGGCTTCTTCAAGAGCATCGAGACAATCGACCAGGGCCTGCAAAATTTCGGCCAGATCATCCATCAGGTGCGCAAGGTACGCTTGATGGGCGCGGCAGCGCTCGACGTGGCGTACGTGGCCTGCGGCCGCTTCGACGCGTATTTGGAATACGGCATCAAGCTCTGGGACATCGCCGCCGGTCAGCTTATCCTGGAAAACGCCGGTGGTCGCGTGGAAAGCAAACCCCTTGCCGGTCCGCACTCGTTCGACGTGCGGATGTGGAATGGAAAGTTGCCGCTGGCGGGAATATTCAAACCAGCGCGGCCGTAGGGCGCTGGCGTCGCGCCATAATCTACGACTTCTTTTTCCCCATCATCCGCGCAAAGAAACCCGGTGGCTTGGCCATCAGCGTCACGGCCTGGCGGCACTTCGGGCAAGCCTTCGACATTCTGCCGGAAACCTGTTGCGTCAGCACCTGCGATTCAGACAGAACCGCCCCGCAGGTCGGGTTGTTGCAACGATATTGCCCGCCCTTGCCGGGTTTGCCAAGGGCCGCGACGGGAGAGGCAGCCGCGGGATCGGATTCTGACGCCGCGGCGGGTGACTCTGCACGCAGGCGCGGCAAGGTCCTCGGTCCTGGTTTTATGGGCTGCGGAACTTTTGCGAGCGCTGGAATGGTCAGCAAGGCGTGGCAGCCGGGACAATTAAATTCCAGCCCTGCGCCCGACTCGTCAACCTTGATGCGCTGTTTGCAATGCGGACATTCAAAACGGATATCCATAATTCCAAACTACATTGTACGAGTCAGTCTGGCAAAGTAAAGTCCATCCTCCGTGGGCGGACGATTAATGGCAACGGCGCGGCTCCATGGAAAACGTCGGTTAACGGACAGGACTATCGGTCAGTTAATCACGAGTTCCGCCACGCGATGGGCCATACTCGGGTCCGGAGTCGGCGGTCGCGACGATCCGTTGCCATTTCCATCGCTGGCCGTTTCCGCACGTTCGGCGGCCTGGAGCAACTCTTCCTCCGTCCACGGTTTACCCTGTGGCGAACGGCAGTTCGGGAGTGTGCCCATGCGCTTGAGGAATTCTTCCTTCGAAATGGCTCTCTGGTAGGCCTCGGCGGGCTCCACGACGTCCTTCGAGACCAGTTCCAAGAGCGAATCGTTCAGCGAGCACATGCCTTCCTTGCGCCCCATCTGGATGAAATTGGGAATCTGCTGGAGTTTGCCCTCGCGAATGTTGGCGCTGAGCGCATAGCTGCCCATCAGAATCTCGAGCGCCGCGACGCGTCCGCCCCCCTTCTTCTTGCACAAGGTCTGCGAGACGACGCCCTTCAAGCCCTCCGCCAGGCTGCAACGGACCTGGGGCTGTTCGTCGGCGGGGAATTGGTTGATCAGTCGATCCACCGTCATGTGCGCACTGTTGGTGTGCAGCGTGCCGAAAACCAAATGCCCCGTCTCGGCGGTTTCCAGCGCGATGGCCACGGTCTCGATATCGCGCATTTCGCCGACGAGCACGATATCGGGATCCTCGCGCAACGCCGCCCGCAGCGCGCGCTTGAAGCCGTCCGTGTGGGAATGAACTTCGCGCTGGTTGATGAGGCACTTCTTGTTCGAGTGCACAAACTCGATCGGGTCTTCAATGGTAATAATGTGGTCGGTGCGGTGGTCGTTGATGAAATCAATCAACGTCGCGAGTGTCGTCGATTTCCCGCTGCCGGTCGGCCCGGTGATGAGCACGAGACCCTTTTGCAGGAAACAGAGTTTCTTGATGGTATCGGGCAGACCCAGGTCTTTGAAAGTGGAAATCTTCGACGGGATAAGGCGGAACACAGCGCCAATGCCGTTGCGGTCGGTGAACACATTACAGCGAAAGCGCGCCGTGCCGTTCAGGTCGTAGGCAAAGTCGGTATCGTGACACTGCTCCCATTCGACGCGGTTGCGTTCGGGCAGTATCTCATAAATGAGCGATTTGACGGCGTCAGTCGTGAGAATTTCCTTGCCGACGGTGGTTATCGTTCCCGCCATGCGGAAGGTGGGGCAATTCCCGCTGGAGAGATGGAAATCCGACGCATTCTTGGTCACCATTTCACGGAAGTATTGGTCTAATGCTGGCATAGGGTGGAACAAAGCAGGCCCGGTGCCACGAATGGGCGGCCTTCCGAGAGTAGACCGCTGCCCAATAGGTGCATCCGACAGCTTGTCAGGAGGCGATTCTTTAATCGGTTCTTTTTCGGTAAGGTGGAATCGAGGATGATCGGCATGGAGATTGGGGTCGGGATGCGGTACTGTGTGCGGACGGAAATATTGCGATCTGAGACTATGCGAATTGGGGGGTCGGTGGGATCGATTGCCGCGGTGAACAAGCGGTAACCGCTTGCCCCCAGACTGATATGTATATACCCGCTGAAACACTTGACGACCTGTTGATGCGCGTCTTCGAAAAACTCCTAAGGAGCAGAAACCGCGTCAAACCCACCCGTGGCGAAACAACTGAGTTGACTGGCGTTTTGCTCAAAATCAAGAACCCTCTGGCGCGCCTCAGCCGCACCGAGATGAAGGGCAAGCTCTTCAGCTGCTTGGGTGAGCTTTTTTGGTACCTTGCCAAGACAGATGATCTCCGCTTCATAACCTACTACTTGTCGCGCTATAAAAAGGAATCAGAGGATGGACAGACCGTTTATGGCGCGTACGGCCCTCGGCTGTTCAATATGCAGCACAAGCACGACCAAATCGCCAATGTTCTCGGCTTACTCCGAGAGAACCCGAGTTCTCGTAGGGCCGTCATCCAATTATTTGGGGCTGCGGACATCGCACGTAAACGCAAGCACGCCCCGTGCACTTGTACACTACAATTCATGATTCGGCGGAGACGTCTGCACATGTTTACGAATATGCGATCTAACGATGCGTACTGGGGTCTTCCTCACGATGTTTTCGCCTTCACAATGCTCCAAGAAATCATAGCTAGAAGTCTCGGCGTTGAGCTTGGCACGTATAAACATGCCGTCGGAAGCCTGCACCTCTATGACGACCAGAGGGCGAGCGCCCTTCGCTATATGGGGGAGGGCTGGCAACCAACGGAAAACATGTTACAGATGCCGCCAATGCCCGTAGCAGATCCATGGCCATCCATCGGAATACTGCTGAAAGTCGAGTCAGCGATTCGCCGCAATACCCAAGTCGACATTCGGAATCTCGAGCTTGACCACTATTGGGAGGACCTTGTGCGCCTTCTTCAAATCTACCGGCACTACGTTAATAGAGATCGCAAGGGAATTACGCGCATTGGGAAAAACATGTGGTCGCGTGTCTATGATCCGTATATCGAGCGGAGGAAGCTTCTTGCGGCTAAGGGTGAAGCTGAAGTGGGGCCGGTCCAAGAGTCATTGTTTTAATCGTGATTGATGGATGGCGTTGGCCGCCAGTGATCTGGTAATTGTATGGGGGGAAAATGAATGGCCTGATATCAACTCTGATCAGACGGTTTGAAGATAATGCACGTGCGGGAACAAATGTCATTCCATGGAGTTGTCCCGTCCCCGCTTTCGGCGACTTGTCGCGCTCAAAAATCGCAACGGTTGGTCTGAATCCAAGCAATCGAGAATTCGTTGATGGCTCGGGAAATGAACTTGAGGGCTCATCACGCCGGTTCCATACACTTAAGTCACTTGGTCTCGCCCGTTGGGCTGACGTCAATGCGCGACATCTTCAGTTGATCGTAGACTCCTGCAGTGCGTACTTTTCCAGAAATCCATATGATAGGTGGTTTAGGAAATTGGATCACGTCATCTCTGGTACGACGGCATCGTACTATCACACATCCGTGAAAGCGTGCCACCTTGACCTGATTCCATATGCGACTGCACGCAAGTGGACGGAGCTTACTCAGCTTCAACGTTCGTCTCTCTTGGCCATGGCAGGTGATACTCTTGGGCTGCTGCTTCGAGACTCTCCGGTTCGGCTTTTAATACTCAACGGGAGATCGGTTGTTGAGAATTTTCAAGACATCTCAGGCGTTTGCCTCGAAAAGCACGCAATGAGCGATTGGGCCCTTCCGAGGCAGTCGAAGCGCGATGTGGCCGGTTTCGCATATATGGGCCGTGTCCGCAGTATCTCCGGAACCAGACTCAAGCATGAGATTCTGGTGCTTGGTTTCAATCACAACATCCAAAGTAGTTTTGGAGTGACGACGGGGGTGACGACCGCGATCCGTCATTGGATTGCTCAAACGGCAAGCGAGACGATTTAGTGAGACCCAAGGATCGTAGTCTTGCGCGAAAGCTTGACGCGGCGTTACATTTATTTGCGCGACATAAGCACGGGCTTCCAGGCATCCAAGCTCGTGTAATTCGCGAAGTGTTCCTCGAACAGCTTATTGAGAGTATTCGCCGTGTTGAATATGTTTCTCTGATTTCTCGACGACCGGTGAGTGTTTTCCGTGCAGATCCCACGAGCACCCTTTTTGATCCATTGAAAGCTGCGGTGCTACGCAAGGGCCAAGGACGGATCGATGAGGCCTTTTGGTTGGTGTTCTTGTTTGTTCACTTTGGAAAGCACGGACGCGCCGGTTGGCGTTTGGCTCGTGATGTATTTGGTCGTATGGGTAGCCAGGTTCATTGGGATTGGGCTCGAACAAGCGCCAATCCCAAAGGCTTTCGTCAGTGGTTGGCCGCCCACCAAGACGCCTTGCGGGGCGACGGCGTTCCTCGTCACTTTGGCAATCACCGCAAATATCAAAGTCTCGACGCATCCTCTCCTTCAGGGACAGGCGCGGCGGTCGAAAGCTACGTGGAATGGGTTGGTCCACCCAGAACCCACCAAATGCTTATACACGAGAATCAAATGCAAGTTGGTGGCGACCCGCGGAAGACATTCGATTGTCTATACCGCTCCATGGGTGAAGTGGTTTCCTTCGGTCGAACGGCGAGGTTTGACTACCTGACCATGGTAGGCAAGCTGCGGTTGGCATCAATCGAGCCGGGCTCGACCTACATGGAGGGAGCAACTGGACCGGTGGCGGGTGCCCGCTTGTTGTTCGGCGGAAGCAAAACTGCATCCCTAAAACGGGCGGTTCTCGATGAGTGGGTTGTGCAACTCGGGGCCGACTTGGGTGTTGGCATGCAAGTACTGGAGGATGCCCTCTGCAATTGGCAAAAAAGCTCAGCAAGGTTCATACGGTTCCGCGGATGACAAGGGCCTACTCTTTACCCCAGGTGAATCGCCTTTTGAGATTGTTTAATTGACGTTGCTTAAGTCGTCCGTGGTGCTGAAGTTGCCCGACAACTATGCCTGGGGATACACCCGCAAGTCTGGCAAATTTAATTACCTCACGGCCATCGACGGGAAGCTTTAGCAGCGCTTCTTGAAGCTTAGGGGGAATGAGGACACGACCGGCAAACTCGTTGGCCTCTTTCTCCTCCTTGTTCGATGTCATACCCGTGCCTTCCAAGAATAGTGCACTCTTCGCATGAAGCAAAAGATGACCAGCTTCGTGAAAGAAGGTGAACCAGAAATGGTCGTCAGAAAGATACCGGAAGCTCAACTGTAAGAGTGCCTTGTTTGGTGTCAGGAAACGAGTTGCACCGCTGGCTCTGCACCCTGTTGGTGCGCGGACGATAACGACTGCAACTCCACACTCTGCGGAATTCTTCCTCAGTTCCGCAATGAAGAGGTTCGGGTTTCTTTTTCGCGTCAAAAGACGAATATTCGAAAGCATCTCCTCGAACCGTTCGGCGTCCCAAGGTTTGCAGTCGATGGACTCGCTTTCGATTTCACCCTGCCGAAGCCAAGCCAAAACGGCTCCCCGTTGAGAAGCAAACGCGGGCGACGTTCTAAAGGCCGTCATTTCAAGCGTGTCGTTGTAAGTCGCGTGCCACGTCTCTATGTCGGGTACGCCAAAAAAACGCAGGCAGGCCACCACTTTGTCGGTGGAATCTGTGACCGACTCAAGCCATCCAAACTTAACTAAGTCGACCACAGGGAGTTCTCTCAGCCACCCCGTTCCGGCTTGGTGGCGCGCCAAATCTTCCCGATATTGAGATTCACGAGCCATCCAAAACGCGGCAGGAGCGCCAAGGACGATTTCCAGCTGTCGTGCGGTCTCGGTCGTGATCTTTGCATGGCCAGAAAGCAAGTCTCCGGCATGTTCAGGTGTTCGTCCGATCCGTTGTGCGAATTCTAATGGTGACAGATTACGCTCCTCAAGGATATCACCTATGGTGTCGCCCGGTGCTGAAACCCAATCGTGTTGGAAGACGTTCGTTCTAGGCATGGCTATTCGTAACCTCCAAGATTTTCACTCGGCTGACCTTTGACCAATCCACACCCCCGGATTTTTCCAATGGGATGGTGTTGTGGTTGGCGCAGAAGACAATACGAGCGCCCTCACACAAGCTCACTGCAAAATGTCGATGCGTGGCCCCCTCGACTTCATGTGGTCGACCGGCAATGAGATCCTTGACGCACTCCGCTGCGCGTAGGTCTGCCAACCGTCGTTTGAGTTTCTCGGCCACTGTTCCTCCCAAATCGCGTTTTGCTCTGGCCTCGTTCTCACAGAGCTGGCGGAGCGACTTTGTGGCAAATGCAAGTTCCAATGCCGTCACGAGTCCCTAAACAACGCGTGAATACTATGCCTTTAAGAGACGAACCGCAACAAGCGTAAAGAACCTAATCACTTCTAGCCCTTTGCCAAATATAGCCTAATAGCGTATCAAAAGTAGCATTTGTTGTCTTTTCCGGCTTTTTCCCCTCTGGAGGCCCAATGTTTACAGGTCCCGATTTTCCACTGGACATCGGATTCCGATAGTGGTACACTGAGAAAATGAACGTGCAACGTTCAACGCGCAACGCTCAAGGAGCGGATGGAAGGCGGATACGGCGGCACCGCGACAGAGCGCCGTGGCTACAGGGGGGTTCCGCGTGGAGGATAAGGACCTCGAAAGCGCGCGAATCTACCAAACGAAGCCATTTGTAATGTTGGGGAAATCGCATTTATGCGGCATGGGGAGAAGGAGTTACATAGATTACAGAAAAATGACAAATGGCTTCGTTTCAGTTCGTAATGCTCATGCCCAATCGCATTACCCTACGGGCCTCGAAACGACACGAGGTGGTCTTGCGCCTTCCCAAGGCGCTCGGCTTTTCGGAAATGAGGACCACGGGGAGGACGCTGACGCTATGGCGCGGGGTGTCTTTGAACTTATGAAGGCGCCCGGTTGCTTGAAGGGTTGCTGGTGTGGTGAGAGATGGTTCGACAGGCTCACCATGACAGACCGGGGAGGGCGCGGCGCGATGCCTGGACGACAGGCATGGCGCCCTACAATCGGAGGTGGCGCGGTGAGAGGCGGGCCCCGAAAAACCACATTCTGCGAAACGAATCCCCCAGTTAAGTGCCGTCATATGAATTTGTTAGGAAATCGATGGTGCAAATCTGGCAAAGATATTACGCCGCGAAAACCACGTCGGGGGGAACCGCGGGAGTCAACCGGGTGTCCAAATGGCCTGCATGAGACGGCTTGTCAGAAGGCGGGGGAGGGTGGTAGCATCCGCCGCAGGTTGGAGTAAGGGCGATGTATAAAGAATTCTACGGACTGCGCGAGTATCCGTTCAACATGACGCCGGACCCGGCGTTCCTTTTCCTGAGCCGCCATCATCGCGTCGCCCTCGATGTCCTCTTGTACGGTATCCGCGAACGCAAAGGCTTTATTGCGATCACGGGCGAGGTGGGCGCGGGGAAGACGACGCTCTGCCGCGCGCTCCTCAATTCACTCGACGCGAAAACCAAGACCGCGTTGATCCTGAACCCGTCCCTGTCCGACTCGCAGATTTTGCGGGCGATCACCGACGAGTTCCGTTTGCAGCCCGCAAAGACGACGAAGAAGGATTTGTACGACTCGATCAACGGGTTCCTGCTGCGCGAGCTGGCGGCCAACCATAACGTCGCGTTGATTGTTGACGAGGCGCAGAACCTCAAGCCGAGCGTGCTGGAGCAGATCCGCTTGCTCTCGAACCTCGAGACGGAGAAAGAGAAGCTGCTGCAGATCGTCCTCGTGGGCCAGCCCGAACTGGCCGAGATACTCGACCGCGACAGTTTGCGCCAACTCAAACAGCGCATTTCCTTGCGCTATCACGTCGCGTCGCTCGCTCCCGAGGAAATCGGCGAGTACATCGACCACCGCCTGCGCGTGGCGGGCGGCGATGGCCGGATCCAATGGGCGCCCGAAACGTTGACGTTCATTTA
>JBGOTY010000056.1:0-13436 GCA_041476745.1 Verrucomicrobiia bacterium
CCCCAGCTTCTTGCCCTCCCCGGCGTCCTCGCAACGGAGGGTCGCGCCATCTTGTCGCGCCATCTTGTCGCGTCGTCGCCTTGGCCACGGCGGATTAGCGAAATTTTCAAAGAACCGCGCCGACTATAGCCATCCCACGGCACCCTGTCTAGCAAAATTATCGAGTACCGATACTCGGGCGGGATCTTCTTCTCGGAGGGGACCTACCGTTGCTATGTCCCTCTCGTAGCATTTATGGCGATGCCTCTTGCGCTTTCCTCGCGGTTCGAGCAGGAGTTTAATCGGGTTCGCACAGTTATCACCACCCCGCTCGACCGCGCGCTTAGGTCGGTTACTGCGCGACAGGTTTTGCAGCGGCGAGCGCCTTAATCCAATCATCACGCTTGTCCGTGGGGAAATCCTTGGCTTTCGACGTTAATGCGGTACGCCATGTAGTGTACCGGGCTGTGACGATGCGCGCGAGCTCATGCTGATCTTCGTTCCCCGGGCAGTTGGATATACTCCACTCGTACAGAATCGAGTGCTCATCCTGTTGCAGAACATTCCACTCCGCTGTTGGGCAACGCTGCTGCATCTTAGCCTTTAGCTTATTCATGAACGCTTCGGGGCCGTCGGGAGAATAGGTGCGGTTATAACTCTCCGTGGTGAACAACTCTGTCCAATTGTTGACCGTCTGCCCTTTCCCCGGTATTTCCAAAATCTTGTATCGCCCCTTGACCTCCGATTGATATATCTGTTCGGAGTTCCATGTGTCCTCTCCCCCCGGTAACGGCGCATTCAAACGTTCCTCTCCGCCGCCCAGCGTCGCGCAACCGACCACCAAGCCTGTCGCCAAGACACTCGCCCGCTGTATCCATTTGTTCATCGTGGTTTCTCCGCTCTACCAAGTTCAGGGTTTGGACTCAACCGGCCGCTCTTCCGGTACAACGCGGAATTGCCACACGCCTTGCCCGGCGGGTGTGAATGTGACGATGTAGTTGATCGCTTGCCCCTTCCGATCCACGACCCACAACTCCTTGATCTCACCCTTGTCGTCGATGGATATGCGTTTCGTGTCTTTGATTGTGGGATAAGCGGTGGCGGGGACACCTGCCTGACTTTCTTCCATGAGCAGGACCTTCTTGACATCCCATGACAGCGGGGGACTCTTGGCAATTGTTCCGCCCGGAATAGGGATCAGTCCGCAACCACAAACCACAATCAACACGGCACAGAACGCCACACACTTCCAAGCCCTTGTCCAGACGAGGTTCTTCATGTTTAGCTCCTATCGGATTAGCGGATCGCGTCTATTGCTTGCCGAACACATCGGTCAGGGCGTCGACGCCTTTGTTGCAGCCTTTGTCGCCGGTGGCCGGATTCGCTGTCCTAGCGTCATTCCCGACGCTGCTTTGACGGCGAGGTTGGAGCGCGCATTGTAAGTTGCCTTCGCCGCTGCTTCGTTGGCTATTTGGTCTCGACTCCGAGTTCAGTCTTGACGAACTTGGCGATGTGGTGGGCGGCGTTTTGGACGTTCTTGTCCATTGTGTCCATCGCGCCCAAGAGGCCCCCTTCCGCTTTACTTCCGCCGCGTGCCTGGAACTCGTAGAGCGTCACGTCGGGTTTCGAAGCTTCGTGCATCCGGCAGGTGACCCGTAGGATGGATTCGCCGGCTCCCATCCCGACCCAGAACCGCGCCGCGCCGCTGCCGCCATCAATCGTGTCGAAGTTGCCTTCGAGGACGACACCCTTGTCGGGCTTGACGTCCGGGCCGATCACCTCGCACGGCTTGTACGGAGTGAGATCAGCGACCACCAACTGGGCGATGTCTTGCGGCCACTGTTGCAGCCGGCCTTCCTTTTTCGAACCGCCCAGATCGCCCTTGATGACTGTGTTGTCCATCGTGAAGGGGCGCACGTAGATCTTTTCCGCCGCGGCCAGCGTCTCACGGGCGGACGACTCGGAACGGACGTCCTTAACATTGACGCTTTGGCAGCCCACCACCGCAACACAAGTCAGAAAAACGAGCAACTTTTGGATGACACTTCTTCTTTCCGTTAGGAGCATCGACCTGCGCCGCGATGGTATCAAATGCGCCGAGCCAGCACCGCAGTCGTTGGTGTTAGTCACGCTGAACAGCGCCGCGCGCGCATTCGTCCAGTTCAACAACGCGGTCAGCAATATTCTCATCCGAATCAATTTCATGTCTGATCTCCTTTGGGTTGTTTGTGTTTCAGGAACACATCGGTCAGCACGTCGGCGCCGAGCGTGCCGTCGGGGTTTTTGCCGCCGCAGCCTTCGTCGCCAGTGGGCCGGTAGGCCGGGCGCGGGCAGACGTCGTTGGCCGGCACGAGGTAGACGCCGGGACCCAACGCGCTGACGTTCACCGTGACAATCGTCCTGCAATCACTGTGCGGCGTGCTCTTGTTGCTCGCCAATGGGTCGTTGAAGCAGTTGAAGTTCGCCGTGAACGCCAGCGTCAGTTTCTTCTTCGGCGCGAGGGTGAACGGGAACGTCAACCTCAGCGGCACCGAACTCGTCGAGGTCTCTGTGGTGATGTCATGCGCTTCTCCTGGCCCGAACCGGCATGTGCAACCTCGCATAACAAGCAAATACTAGCGGAGAGGGCCGCGACGAAGCAAAACGTGATTTTCCACTTTAAGTGGAAACGACAGGCGGGATGTGCGGGCGTCTTATCGCTTCTTCTTCGGCAACGCCAGCAGACATTCCGCCGGGACACACTTGTCCGCCATCACGCAGAAGAGCCGGCACGGCGGCACGCCGGTATAGTCCGTGAGCATCTCAAAATGGCGACCGGTCGGAAACCGCTTCCCCAACTCCCAGTAATTGACCGTGGCAACCGAAACGCCCAAATCCACGGCGACCTTCTTCAGCGGGATGTTCTTTTTCAGCCGCCAGTTGCGGAACGCGGTCGCAAAGCTGGCGCGGATGTCGCAGTGGAAACTCGACTCTTTGGCCACGGCGAAAGTTTACCCGACATTCGTGTCTCTGGGAAAGGACTTAATCCTCCATGCGCCGACTATATCCATCCCACCACACTATGTCCAGCAAAATAATCTATTTCCGATAAACGGGTGGCTGTCACGCTTGCCTGATGGAACAGTGTTTTAAACGCCAGCGATCACGGAGGCTCGAGGGCAAGAGCAGGACTTTCGGAAAAGTGGTTGCCCTCCACCCCACTTCGTGTTCTTCGCGTCTCCTTCGTGCAATTCGTGCATCACGCTTCAGCCCCGTTGACTTCCGAGGCGGTTCCGTATAATCGTGCTTTATGACGGAATCGTATATTCAGCAACTCTTTGCCGAACGCATCGGGGGCAAGACGTTCGGCAAGGGCACGGCCATCTATAAATTTGAGAAGATCAAGCGCGCGAAACGCGCGGCGCTGGACGCTCATCCGCACGGCGAGTTGATCGACCTCGGCGTCGGCGAGCCTGACGAAATGGCGTTCCCGCTCAGCGTGCGCGCGCTGAGCGAGGAAGCGCAGAAACCCGAAAACCGCGGCTATGCCGACAACGGCGGCCCCGAGTACCGCCGCGCCGCGGCGCAGTGGATGGAACGCGTGTTCGGCGTGACGGGGCTCGATCCCGAGTCGGAGATCACGCATAGCATCGGCAGCAAGGCCGCGTTGTCGCTTCTACCGGCAACGTTGATCAACCCCGGTGACGTGGTGATCATGACGGTGCCGGGGTATCCGGTGTTCGGCACGCACTCCCAGTGGTACGGCGGCGAGGTTCACAACCTGAAGCTGACCGCGGCGAACAACTTTCTTCCCGATCTGGACTCGGTCCCGCGCGACGTTCTCAAGCGCGCCAAGGCCATTGTCCTGAACTACCCGAACAATCCAACGGGCGCGAGCGCGACGACAGAGTTTTTCGCGCATGCCGTTGACTTCGCGCGCAAAAACAAACTCGTTATCGTCTCCGACGCGGCGTACGGCGCTCTCGTGTTCGACGGCAAACCCTTGTCGATTCTGTCCGTCCCCGGCGCGAAAGACGTCGCCATCGAACTGCACTCGATGAGCAAGGCCTTCAACATGACCGGTTGGCGGCTCGGGTTTGTTTGCGGCAATCCCCGGCTCGTCTCGGCCTACGGCAACGTGAAGGACAACAGCGACAGCGGTCAGTTTCTCGCGATCCAGAAGGCCTGCGCGGCGACATTGGCGCATCCCGAGATTACCGCCAAGATCGCCGCGAAATACTCGCGCCGCATGGACTTGCTCGTGGCGTGTCTCCGAAACTCCGGTTTTGACGCGACGAAACCGAAAGGCTCTTTCTTTCTCTACGTGCGCGCGCCGAAAGGTGTTGCGGACAGTGAAGACAACCGCACCGCGTTCCAGTCCGCGGAAGACGTGTCGCAATGGTTGATCACGCAGAAACTGATCTCGACCGTGCCCTGGGATGATGCGGGACCCTACTTGCGCTTCTCCGTGACCTTCGTCGCCAAGGGCGAAGCCGACGAGCGGCGCGTGGTCGGGGAAATCGACAAGCGGCTCGCGGGGCTGAAGTTTGAGTTCTAACGGCGATGAACCCGTCGCCCGGCAAATCCGATTCACCACCCGACGCGGTGAGCCTCTACGTGGAAGAGTTTCAACGGCGCTATCGCTACTTCGAGCGGGCCCGCCGGGAGGAATTGCGACAGATGCGGCACGACTTCATTTTGCGCATGGTCGGGGATCACATCTTGCTCGGTGACAAGGTCAGTTACGACTGCATGTTGCAGGGGATGCTGAAGGAGGACGAGCGCGAACGGTTGGAGATCGATCCGGGTTTCACCAGGGCGTGGCGCATTTTTGTCGATCTCTGTTGGCTGAAGCGCCAACTCCTCCGCGCCGCGCTGGTGATCGGGGGAATCATCCTGGTCCTGCTGGCCGCGCTGCTGTGTTTCTTCGCCCTGCCGTATGTCGCCGGCCCGGGCCACAAATAGTGTTTACTGGAAACTCTGCGCGGCGCCCGGGAACTTGCCGGATTCGACATCGCGTTTGTACGCCGCAAACGCCTTTCGCATCTCCTCGGACAGATTCGCATAGCGTTTCACATGCTTCGGCGTGAACCAGGTGAAGAGTCCGAGCATGTCGTTGCTCACCATAATTTGCCCATCGCAATGAACGCCCGCGCCAATCCCAATCGTCGGCACGGCTGCCGACTTCGTCACCTGCTCCACCACGCGGGTGACCGTCCCTTCGACAACCATCGCGAATACGCCCGCCTTTTCCAGCGCCTGGGCATCGCGCAAGACACCCTCCGCCGATTGGGGCGTGCGCCCTTGTATCTTGTAGCCGCCCGTTTCGAGAATGGATTGCGGCAGCAAACCAATGTGGCCGAGCACCGGAATGCCGGACGCCACCAGCGCCCGGACCTGCTCGGCGATCGACTCGCCACCCTCCACTTTCACCGCTTCGGCGCCGGCTTGAATCAGGCGTCCGCCATTCTCCAGCGCCGTGCGCACGCTCGCGAAACTCATAAACGGCATGTCCGCAACGACCAGGGCATTCGGCTTGGCGCGCGCCACGGCCTTCGTATGATGGATCATCTCCTCCATCGTAACCGGGAGCGTGTTCTCGTAGCCCAGCACCGCCATGCCCACGGAATCGCCAACCAGGATCAGGTGCACTCCAACCTCGTCCATGATTTTTGCCGTGAAGAAATCGTAGGCGGTCAGTGCCACAATCTTTTCCCCGCGCTGTTTCATCGCGCGCAAGGCATGGATGTTTACTTTATGCTCGTTCATGATGCGTTCACCAGTCCTCCTGCACAAATTTAACCTCTCCGTCCCCTCCCCGCAACTCTCGCAAGAGCATCCGTACCGTCTTACCCGTGCCCTTCACAATCAGTTCGGGCTGAATCGTCGAAAGCGGCAGCAACACAAACCGCCGCTCCGCCATCCGCGGATGCGGCACCACCAAGTCCTTCTCCAGGATTTCCTTCTCGCCAAAGTAAAGAATGTCGATGTCAATTGTTCGCGCCGCGTTCTTCGGCAGGTCGCGGTCGCGTCCGTGCGCGACTTCGTACGCCTGGATCTTCTTCAGTAACGTCTTCGGTGCGCCTCCAAACTCGATTTCCAGCACGGCGTTGAGAAACCTCGGGGAATTCGGCGGACAGCCCAAGGGTTCCGTCTCGTACAATGGCGAGGCGACATGCCACCCTTCGTTCGACAAACTTAACAAGTACGCCTTCGCCTGCTGCAAATGCTTCAGCCGGTCACCCAGATTCGACCCGAAAGCCAGCCCGACTTTCATGGCTGTCCGTCGGAAATGGGAGGTGCTGGCTTGATGACAATCTCCCGTCCCATAATTGTCCATACGAGATTGGCCTCGTGACAAATCCTGTCCAACAGCTCTTTCGAGGTGATGTTCTTTCGGCGCACGGTCACCTTGTGCAACGTGGGCGCGGGAACAACCGCTCCGGTCGGTTGTATCGAATAGGTCATCGGGTATGAGATGACGTGCATGAACTTGAAGTGCTGGGGATGATAAGTGCGGCTCGTGTCATCCCAAAACTTGAGGGCATCCTCGGCTTTCACATTCTCCAGGTCGACCTCCGGAATCACCGTTTGATTCATGGCCTTCCGAATTTCCTCGGCGCGCGGACTGGACGAGGCCTGTTCCGTCCGTCCCAGGTGCGAGCACGACGAGAAGACAGCGATCGTCAGCCAGCCAAGGATCAGTTCTCGTTTCACGATTAACGGAGTCCCAGCACGTCCTGCATGTCGTAGAGCCCGGGTTTTTGTTTGACGGCCCACTTCGCGGCGCGAAGCGCCCCGCGCGCGAATGTTTCCCGACTGTTGGCGCGGTGCGTCAATTCGAGGCGTTCCCCCGGCGTGCCGAAGGTGACCGTGTGATCGCCCACGACATCGCCGATGCGCAACGCGTGGGCGGGCGCATCCTTGCCGCGGACGCGTTTCAAGATTTCCTGCAAGCGCTTCGCCGTGCCGCTGGGAGCATCTATCTTGGCGGTGTGATGCGTTTCAACGACCTCGGCTTCCCATTCGTTGCCAACAATCTCCGCCGCCTTTTGCGTCATCCAGAATAACGTGTTCACACCCGTACTGAAGTTGGCCGACCAAACGACGGGAATCGCCTTCGTCACATCGCCTATGATCTTCTTTTCATCGTCGCCGTGGCCCGTGGTGCCGATAACCAGCGCCTTCTTGTGGTCGGCGGCCAGTTTGGCGACCGCAGCCGTTGCCTCACGCACCGAAAAGTCGACAAGGACGTCCGCCCGCGAAATGACCTTCGCGAGGTCGTCGCCTTGATCAATCTCGGCGACGATCTGCAATTGCGGATCGCCCTGCGCGCAAGCGATGAGGGAACGTCCCATGCGGCCTTTGGCGCCGCAGATGATGACCTTGATGGGGCTCACGCCTTCACCAAGCCGAGGGCTTGCAGCGTCTTCCTCAATTGCGCGCGGTTCGCGTCGCTCATGGGCACCAGCGGCAGCCGATACGTTTCTTCGCACAGACCCATCATGGCCATGGCCGCTTTGAGAGGAATTGGATTCGTTTCGCAAAAAAGGTCCTTGAAGAGCGGGAACAGCTTCGCGTGGATACGGCCCGCCCGTTCGAAGTCACCCTTCAGCGCCGCATGGGTCATCTCCGTCAGCTCACGCGGGATCATGTTGGACACCACGCTGATCACGCCAACCGCTCCAACGCTCATCATCGGCAGCGTGAGCGAATCGTCACCCGAAAGAATGCAAAAATCTCGGTCAACGAGCGCACGCAATTGACTGACGCGATCCACAACGCCTGTCGCCTCTTTCAGTCCAACGATGTGCTTCGGCAAATCGCGTCGCAACCGCGCAATCGTGTCATTCGCGATATCCACACCGCACCGTCCGGGAATATTGTACAGGATGAGCGGGATGTCCGCCTGCTCCGCAATCGCCCGGAAGTGCGCGTACAGTCCTGCCTGTGTCGGCTTGTTGTAATACGGCGCGACCTGCAGCGACGCGTCCGCGCCGACCTTCTTGGCGTATTGCGTCATGAAAACCGCCTCGGTGGTCGAGTTCGATCCCGTGCCCGCAATGACCGCGCAGCGTTTCGCCGCAAACTTCACCACGAGTTCGATGACGTGGTTGTGTTCCTCGTGATCAAGCGTGGGCGATTCGCCCGTCGTCCCACAGGGAACGAGGCCGTCGATGCCTGCGGCGATCTGCTGTTCGACAAGCTGCCGCAGCCGCGGCTCGTCGATCTTCCCGTCTTTCGTAAACGGCGTAATTAACGCCGTATGAGTACCCGTAAACATAGCGGGATTATCCTAGGGCAAGATGGGGGTTTTTCAAGTGCTAACCTGCTGCCGCGGCGCGGAGCGCGCCATGGGATTGGTTCAACGCCCCATCGCTGCGACTCGCCAGGAATGACCGAGCTATCACGCCATAGACCTGGCCGCGCGAAATCTTGATACGCCGCGCCGGGTCGAGTGGATTCTCGGTGCGTAATCGCGCAATCGTCATCAAGCCGATCCAAATCGGCCAGATGCATGCGAGCCGCAATCGGACCTGCGAACGCGGAATCCGCATGGTGTATTGCCACCCCGCGTCGAGATGCGCCACTGCCACATCCAGCCAGTGCGAATAGAGCGGGCGAATTGCTTCGAAGTTCCGCGGATCGAGCAACCTACTAGGCTGGCTCACGGGAAGATAACAGCGACCGATTCGCAGGTCTTTCGGGATATCGCGCAATACATTCACGAGTTGCAGCCCCTTCCCAAAACGCACCCCCAGCGCACCCATCTCCTGCGCGTCCCAATCGCCGAGCGCGGGAAGATGCGCCACGCACATCTTCGTCCAAAACTCCCCCACGCACCCGGCCACCATGTACGTGTAACGATCCAGCTCTTCGTCGTTGGACAGTGCCGCCACCTCTCTCTCCGTGTCGCCGGGAAAGCGTTGGAGGTCGAAGATCTGACCGCCGACAATGATTTTCAGCAATTCCTGGATTCGCCGGCCATCCCCTTCGTCGAACTGTCCCAGCGTGACAATACAGTCCTCCAAACGTTCCAGTAATTGCCTTTCGCCGGCAGACGTCTGTTGTGCCGCGATTGTCCCCAACTCCGGCACATGCGACAGATTCTGAAGCTGTTGTAGCGCAAAAATGCGTTTCGCCCGCGGCACTGCTTTCGTGTCCGCAATCGTGTCGGTCGCCCGCGCCAACAGGTAGGCGAGCGAAACCTGCGGTCGAATCTCCGGTGGCAGCACGCGCAACGTGAGATAAAACGAGCGCGACACGTCGCGCAGCAGTGGGCCGATCAGTTGAGCTTGCGTGGTACTCATCTACGATTGGGCGCCACGATAAGCCTGCGCGATTCCCGCTGCAAGATAACAAGACGACCTTGTGATTCCGCCCGCCGTATCAGATAATCAGTTTATGCCAATCCGAATGGTCATTCGCGCTTGGTGCTGCCTGCTCCTCGTCTCCTTCGCCATGAATGTGCGGGCTGATTCCCCGACCATTTCGCGCGATCCAAAGTACCCGGCTCATTGGTGGACGCCGGTGCCTACGAATGGCGCGCCTTCGTGGGAAATCCTGCCGCAAGAAGCCGGCCCCGGCGAAGTGATCCTCTCGAAGCGTAACGAGCTCGGCTTGCTCTCCAATTTCGCGGCAACCCCGTTCACATTCCACGGCAAGCGTTACGCCAGCCTCGAGGGATTCTGGCAGATGATGAAATACCCGGAGGACACCAACGATCTGCGCGCAACCTTTCCGGGGTTGGAATGGAAACTCACGCGTCAACAGGTCTCACAACTCACGGCGTTCGATGCCAAACACGCCGGCACGGCGGCTGACGCGAACATGAAAAAGATGGGCATCACGTGGGTCACGTTCGAAGGCAAGCGCCTGGAACCCCGCTCCGCCACGCCCGGCGAGCACTACAAGCTGATTGTGGAAGCGACCCGCGAAAAAGTACGGCAGAATCCCGAAGTGCAGAAAGTTTTGCTGGCGACGGGCAATCTCGTGCTAAAACCCGATCACCATCAAGAACCAGACGCCGCGGCAGCGTGGCGTTACTACGAAATCCTCACGGCCATCCGCACCGAGCTGCAGGAGAAGCAGGAACCCTTCACTCACGTTGAAACGTCCCAACCAGCTCCGTTTCCGCGATGATGTGCCCCTTCATCGCCGCCTCCAACTGCTTCCGTGTCACCCGTGGCGCGAGGTTTAGTTCCGCATCCAGCGCATACAGCCGAAAATGATAGTGATGCACGCCGTGCCCACGCGGCGGACATGGCCCACCGTAGCCGACCTTGCCGAAATCATTCATTCCTTGCGCGGCAAACCATTTCTTTTTGGTGGCCGAGCCGATCCATTCGCCCACAGCTTCGATCTTGGATGTATTCTCCTCCAACTCGGAAACGTTCATGTCGTAAATCAGCCAATGCACCCACGTGCCGCCCGGCGCATCGGGATCGTCCGCAATCAACGCGAAGTTCTTTGTGCCAGCGGGCGCCCCTTCCCACTTCAACGCAGGCGACACATCTTCACCACTGCAGGTATGTTTGGCCGGTATCGGTTGGCCATTTCGGAAACTCGGACTGGTCAAAGTCATTTGCGCCACAGTTGCCTCCTTTCCCTCTGCATGCGCCCAGGCGCACGCGCTCAACAGTATCGTGACAATGCAGATGCTGGTTCTCATTGTATTCTTCCTCATCCATATTTTCCACGGAACCGGCGCTTGACGCAAGTTCTGCTTGCAAATCGACCGGAAATCCATATACTGCCCGCAGCATCAGGAATGACCCCGATATGGATTGGGGCCTGCCAACCGAGGCGGGAGCGCCTACGGTGGCTTGCTCAAGGCAGTCAGCCTTGAACGATGTGCGAGCGGCAAAGGACCGTTCGAACAATAAGCTCCGCGCAACCGCGCTTCGCCCGATGCGAATCGCGGTTTTTGTTTGTCCTGATGCGTGAACCGAAAGGATACGCATCATGTACGTTACAGCTACACAATCAGCAGTCGCAGCCGACCGTCAAGAAACCAGCTCACTTCGTCAACGCCAACCGGCTGTTCCGAAGCCAACAGCTACGGCCCTTAGCGCCGCTTTCGCGGAACATCCGAGCGCACGCCGTCTGGACGAATGGGCGGCCGCACTGGATTTCCCATTGGACTTCCAGATCTAACAAACAGCGACCACAGTCCGGGCCGTCGCTTGTTTTGCGACGGCCCGGCTGCTAATGTACAGCCCTTGAATTTCACATGAACGACCGCGCCAATAGAACCAAATTGCTGAAGTCATTCTTGGACGAACGCATCCTCGTGCTCGACGGCGCGATGGGGACGATGATCCAGCAGTGCGATCTTTCTGCCGACGATTTCGGCGGCGCGGCACTCGAAGGCTGCAACGAAAACCTCGTGCTCACGCGGCCCGATGTCATCCTCGACATTCATAAGAAGTATTTCGAGGCGGGCGCGGACATTGTGGAGACGGACACCTTTGGCAGCACGCCCATCGTGCTTGCGGAATACGCTCTCGCGGACAAATGCCACGAGATCAACGTCGCCGCCGCCACAATCGCCCGCCAGGCTGCCGCGGAATTTTCCACACCGAACAAACCGCGCTTCGTCGCGGCGTCCATTGGGCCAACCACCAAAGCGATCACGGTCACCGGCGGCGTGACGTTTGAACAACTGATCGACAATTTCTACCAACAGGCCCGCGGGCTGGCCGAAGGCGGCGCGGACATCCTGCTCGTCGAGACCTGCCAGGACACGCGCAATATCAAGGCCGCCTTGATCGGCATTCAACGCGTGTTCGATGAACTCGGCTACACACTACCGATCATGGTCTCGGGCACAATCGAACCCATGGGAACAATGCTCGCGGGACAAGCGGCGGACGCCCTCGTCGCCTCCTTGCAGCATGTTGACTTGCTTAGCGTCGGCTTGAACTGCGCGACCGGTCCGGAATTCATGACCGATCACATCCGCACGATTCATAATATGGCCAACACGCGCGTCTCGTGTTACCCAAACGCCGGCTTGCCCAACGAAGAAGGTTTGTACCTGGAAACGCCGACCACGCTCGCGTCGGCCCTCGAGCGCTTTGTCAAAAACGGCTGGCTCAATATCGTCGGCGGCTGTTGCGGCACGACTCCCCCGCACATCAAGGCCATCGCGCAGATGGTCGAGGGCAAGGAACCGCGCAAATTCCGCGCGCAACGCAAATCATGGTACAGCGGCATCGAACTTGTCGAGGCGACCGACGACAACCGCCCGCTCATCGTTGGCGAACGCACCAACGAAGTCGGCTCGCGCGCGTTCAAGCGGCTGATTACCGACGAAAAATTCGAGGAAGCGACGGAGATCGCTCGCGCCCAGGTCAAAAGCGGCGCGCACGTCATCGACATCAACCTCGAAAACACCGACCGCGACGAGTTGGCCGACATCGACCGCTTCTACGAGAAGGTCATTCACAAGGTCAAAGTGCCGTTCATGATCGACTCGACCAATCCCAAGTCGGTCGAGCGCGCCCTCACCTATTGCCTCGGCAAGAGCATCATCAACTCGATCAATTTCGAGGATGGCGAGGAAAAATTCCACAAGGTGCTGCCGCTCGTGAGGAAGTACGGCGCGGCAATCGTCATCGGCTCGATTGACGAGGACAAGCAGCAGGCGCAGGCCATCACGCGCGAACGCAAGCTCGCCATCGCCCAACGCGCCCAAAAGTATTGCACGGAACACGGCATCGCCGAGGAAGACCTGATCTTCGACTCGCTGGTGTTCCCCTGCGCCACGGGCGACGAGAACTACATCGGCAGCGCCGTCGAAACCATCGAAGGCGTGCGGCTGATCAAAGCCGCGTTACCGCGCTGCAAAACCATTCTCGGCGTGAGCAACGTCAGCTTCGGCCTGCCGCCGGCGGCACGCGAAGTCATCAACTCCGTGTTCCTCTATCACGCGACGAAAGCGGGGCTCGACCTCGCCATCGTCAACGCCGAGAAACTCGAACGCTATGCCACCATCCCCGAGAAGGAACGGAAGTTCGTCGAAGATTTGCTCTGGAACTATCCCCCGGAACCCTCCGCGCTTGCCAAGCGCGGCTACAACGAAGGCGCTGTAGCCGCGGTTGATAACCGCGGCCTCTGCGATGCGCCGCGCGACTATCGTCAGCAGACCAAGGAACAGCGCGCGGCGATCAACCAGCATCACATCGCGGCGATCAACGAGCATTTCCGCACCGCCGAGAGTCGCGTGAAGAAAAAGACCTCCGATTTGCCGCTCGACGGGCGGCTGGCCAATTACATTCTCGAAGGGTCGAAGGAAGGGCTCATCCCCGACCTCGACCTGAAGCTCAAGGAAGCCAAGCCGCTGGACATCATCAACGGCCCGCTCATGGACGGGATGAAGGAGGTCGGCCGCCTGTTCAACGCCAACGAGCTGATTGTCGCGGAAGTGCTGCAAAGCGCCGAGGCGATGAAGGCCGCCGTCGCGCACCTCGAAC